>JAHEMB010000674.1 GCA_024643915.1 Rhodothermaceae bacterium
GAATTCCTCCTTACCACCCTCAAGCCGCCCCTAAAGACGGGGTTCGAGGGCGGCATAGAGGGTGTCGAGGAGGCGGCGGGCCGTGTCGGGAGCGAGGCGGCCACCACGCACGGCCACGCGCACGGCTTCGGTAGCCATCAGCACGTAGAAAGGCGTCAGGTGGGGCAGGTGCGTGGCAAGGGCGTTGAGGTGGACGGCCACCGTCTCGCTGTCTCCCCGCGCGATGGGGCCGGTGAGGGCGTCTTCGGCGAGCTGAAAGCGGAGGTTGTGCACGGTGCCCTCGACGAGCGGTTGCAGCAGGGCCGCCCCCTCCTGCCGGCTCAGGCCGATGGAGGTGAGCACCTCGCCCGCCATCGCCATAAGGGTGACGAGGAAGTTGGACGCGAGTGAGGCGGCGAGGTGGTAGCGCGCCTTGTCCTCCGCCGCGATGACGAGGGGCCGCGCTCCTAGCTCAGCCACCAGCCGCTTCCCGAAAGCCACCGCCCCCTCCTCCCCCTCCAGCCCTACATAGATGCCCTCGAACGCCTCGGGGCGGCTGTTACGGGTGAACGTCTGCATCGGGTGAAAGCCGAGCGTGGTAGCCCCACGGACGGCGAGCGCGAAGAGGGCTTCGGTGGTGAGGGCACCGGCCGTGTGGGCGACCGTGCAGGCGGGCCAGGCATGGTCGAGACCGGCGAGGGACCGGGCCACCGGAGCGACGGCGCCGTCCGGCACGCAGCAGAAAAGCAACCGCGCCTGGGCCGGCAGATCGGCGAAATCGGTGGCGGCGACGGGGGCTTCGACCCGCTCCGCCAACCGCTGTGCCCGTTCGGCTTTCCGGCTGAAGACAGCGCAGAGAGGATAGCCGGCCTGATGCAAGCGCCGGGCCAGCACCCGCCCTACCGATCCAGCGCCAATAATCGCTACAGGGGGCTTTGCCGTTTCGTCAGCGGACATTACGCCTTGCGCTTCGTGCTCGTGTCGGGACTTCCACCCTCAAAGTACGAAGAATGTGAGGACGAATCGACGAGGCGAAGAATCGGCGAGTCGGGGAGTCGACGATAGACGCTCACGAAGTATGACAATAAGGGCGGAGATTCGTCCACTCCGCCACTGCTCCTCGGTCAGTCTAGCCCCGCCACAGGATGGCGCCGACGTAGCCGCGGTCGCCGTCGCGGGGGGGCTGCATGCGCACCACCTCGACGTGATCAGCCCGGCGGTGGAGGGCTGCGAGGAGGGCCACCAGCACGGCGCCCTTCCCCTCGATCCGCACCTTCTCGCTATTGAGTAGGGCCATCAGGCGCGATACGTCGGCCCCTTCAAAAAGCCGCTTGAACTCCGCCATCGCGTCCTCAGTGGCCTCCAGCACGTCTGCCGTGGCGACGAGGAGCGTTGGGCGGTTGTACATCACCTCGCCCGTGGCAGTGCCCAGCTCGCGGCAAAACTCCGGGCTCTCGTCCCCCATCACGATGGGCACCACGTCGAAATCGCCCAGCATGGTCTGGAGGAACGGCAGCTGCACTTCGACGCCCTCGACGTGGAAATGGCCCTCATCGTCGAGGAAAATGTCGTCGTCCTCGTCGCAGAGTTCGTTGCGGACGCGGTCGTTAATTTTCAACTCGCCGAAGGGGGTGCGGTAGGTGTTGAGGCTGCAAATGTTCATCCGCCGGAACGGCCCGGTATGGCTCGGCGAGACGACGACGACTGTCTCAAACTCCTGCCCATCGAGTCGCTTAAAAACCTCGGCGGCGATTTCGCCTCCGTCAAGCTTGTTCGAATCCGGCACGATGACGGCCAGCACATCGCCCGGGATGGGCGGGGCGTCGGCCTCGCGCAGCAACTTTTCGACCTGTTTACGAAGGGGGGCGGCCTGGGTGGCGTAGACGGGGCGGTCGGCGATACTCATGGACAAAGGCTGAAGTGCGAAGCTGATGATGACCGGAACAGGAGGCAGCTTCCTTAAAAACCAATCGCCGGAAGGTTTCGCGCGGCACAGCATCTTTTCTTTTTTCGAACACGCCGCTCACCCTGGCCTGCCCATCACTTTCACAGACAGACTCTAAAGTCCGGTCCTTTGCGCACCGATACCCACGAGACGACGCCTGTCCGTCTCTCGCTGTCAACGACTGAGGTATCGCATGAAGAGCCGCCGTTCGACCCTGCCCGCCCCGCCCCGCGCCCGCCGTACGCCGTGGAGAGTTGAGGAACCTCCGCACCTTTCGGAGGAGGGGCTGGAAGAGATCGTAGCGGCGCGGCAGGTGGTGCCAGAGATCCAGCTGGAGAGTGCGCGTCTGGGCAGCCTGGCGTGCCGGGCCTGCGCCTGGGTACACGCCACCCAGAGCCGGGAGCGGACGGGGCCGCGCACCTGGGCGATGGTCGATGGCGTCCGCACGTGGCGTGGGATGGCACTCTTCCGCCGCGAAGCCTTCCCCCCTCAGTTCATCGAGACGGGCGGGCTCCTCTACGAAGGCGCCGTACTCGACGGCGAGCAGGTGCGGCAGGTCAGCGCCGAGGTGTTCGTCCACACTATGCAGCGCCGCAAGCAAGCCGACGCCCTCATCGTGGTCGAGTTCATCGGCGCGGGCAACTTGGGCTGAAGGAAGGAAGCACGCAAGAAGCATAATTGCTCCCCCCTCCCCTAATGCTACGCAGGAGCAGGGCGCTTCGCCCCGAAAATGGCACGCTCCCCTGAAGCTGCCCTAGGCGGCTTGCAGGATCTCAGAGACGACCTGCTCGAAGTGTTCGTGCCGATCAGCGGGCAGGTGCTCGCGGATCCGGCCGAAGTCGTCGCGGGAGAGGTCGAGTTGACGCTGCTCTTCCCACCATTCGCTCACCAGCAGGTCGAGGACGCGGCAGTCGTAGAGTTGCTCGAAGTAGCAGAGCAAGTGGAGGGCGGGCAGGAAGTCCTCGTCGCAGGGA
>JAHEMB010000048.1:0-3288 GCA_024643915.1 Rhodothermaceae bacterium
TCCAGCGCAAAGTTGCTGTTTTGAGCAGAATGCGTCGAGGAGTCGACGAAACGGCGAAACGGCGAGCGCTGTGATCGTAGCCTATCTTCACTTCCTCGTCCCGGCTCACCCACTCGCCCCCTCATCGGCTCTCCTTGCACGATGGGTGCGATGCCGAAAGTAGAGCAGGGCGGTGCCGAGGCCCAGGGCGTTGGCGAGGGCGTCGTACGGATCGGGTATGCGGTCGAAGGGGAGGAGGCCCTGGTAGAGTTCGGTTAGGACGGCGAAAGCGAGGCCAGCCGTCAGTACGCGCCACATCCGTTTCTTGAGCGGACGGTGCAGCGCCCGCATCCACAGCCAGCCGAGCCCGGCGAAGAGCGTGAAATGCACCAGCTTATCGAGGCCCACCACGTCCATCTCCGGCAGATCCCGCCCGGGGATGGAGCATGCGGCGACGATCAGCACCGTCCACAAAACGGCGAGGACGCGGGGGCGGTCGACGGGCGTAGAACGAAGGGCAGGCAAAGGTCAAACTTCGATTATTCCAAAGGAACCGGGCGAACCTCACAGCTGCCCGCCCGGTTGAAGCGCCGACAGCGCACAAGCGTTCCCTGCCTGTTTTTACATCCAGCTTTCGGTCAGCTTCATTCTGTTTTCGTCTTGATTCTATTCGTATCCGACATGCACTTCGGGCGGGGCGGGGCGGCCCATGCACGGGCCAGCGAAAAGGCCCTCGTGGATTGCCTCCGGGCGCACGAAGACGCCGTCGAGCGTCTCTACCTCGTCGGCGACGTCTTCGACGGCTACGTCGAGTACCGGCACCTCATCCCCAAAGGTTTCGTGCGGTTCCAGGGGTTACTGGCGGCGTGGGCCGATCGGGGCGTGCCCATCACCTACCTCGTCGGCAACCACGACCCCTGGCATCGGGACTATTTCGTGCGCGAGTTGGGGGTGCGCCTCGTCTTTGACCACCTCCTCGAACCTCTTTACGACCGCAACGTTTATCTAACCCACGGCGATGCCCGCACCCCGACGCAGCCGCTCTACAACCGGCTGAAGCCGTGGTTGCGGCACCCTTTACTCGTCTGGCTTTACCGCACGCTCCTGCCCGGCGACCTGGGCTACGGGCTGGCGCAGTGGGTAAGCCGGAATTTCAGCACCGAGAAGGTAAACGAGGAACTGGTGGCGGCCCTCCGCGAACACGCTCGGCAGGTGCTTCGCGAGGGACCGGCGGACGTGGTGGTGATGGGCCACTGCCACCGGTCGGAGTTGACGGCCTGGCCCGAAGGCGCGTACCTCAACCCCGGTTGCTGGGACGAGCAGCGCACCTTCGGGCGGCTCGACGAAGACGGGTTGAAACTGCTTCACTGGGACGGCCAAGAGAGCGTCGAATGGCGGGAATGAGAGCGCGGGAGGTTTTTTGTACCCTCGCACTCTCCTACCCTCAGTCGTTCGGCAAGGATTTTGACATAAGGGCTGCTTTCGACGTTCGACACGCGACTTTCTATCCCATGTCCGACTATTCTTACACGGAAGAAGAGCTGCAGCGCTACTTCGAGAATCCGACCGCCCGGCGCACGCCGCAGAACGGGGGCGCGCCCTCGGGGAACGGGCAGCCGCCGAAGAAGGGGGTGCTGGCGGGCCTGCGCGCCTATCTCCACCGGCGCTTCCACGACCCGAAGAAGGAGCAAGCGGCTTTCGCCCTGGTCGTCATCGCGGCGGCAGTGCTCCTCTTCACGCTCACCATTGGCCTGTACACGATCATGCTGGGCGATGACTTGCCGTCGCTTGAACAACTCGAAAATCCGACGCTTCAACTGGCCACAGTGGCCTACACGGCCGATGGGCAGGAGCTTGCGCGCTACGCCTTCCAGAACCGCTCCTGGGTCGTCTACGACGACATCTCTGAACACGTCATCAACGCCCTCGTGGCCACCGAGGATCATCGCTTCGAGGATCACTGGGGCGTCGATCTCTTCCGCACCGTCTCGGCCGTGGGGCAGACCATCCTCGACAAGCTGGGCGTGCCCGGCTTCCAGGTGCAGGGGGGCTCCACCCTCACCCAGCAGCTCGCCCGCAACCTTTACAACGAGCAGATCGGCTTCCAGCAAACCGTTACGCGCAAGCTCAAGGAGATGGTGACGGCGGTGCAGCTCGAACGGCGCTACACCAAGCAGGAGATCATCGAGATGTACCTGAACACGGTGCCGTTCCTCTACAACGCCTTCGGTATCGAAGCAGCGGCCCGCACGTTCTTCGGCAAGCCCGCCGAGGCGCTCGACGTGGAGGAGGCCGCCGTGCTGGTGGGGATGCTCAAGAACCCGCCGCGCTACAACCCCATCCGCAACCCGGAGCGCTCGCAAGAGCGTCGCAACGTGGTGCTGCGCCAGATGGTGCGCAACGAGTATATCCCCGAGAGCCTTTACAGCGAACTGCGCGGCGAGCCCGTGGTGACGGACTTCAATCCGTCGGAGATCACAGCCAGCCTCGCGCCGTACTTCGCCGAGTACGTGCGCAACTGGATGCGCGATTGGGCCAAGGAGAATGGACACGACCTCTATGCTGGCGGCCTCGTTGTTTACACTACGCTCGACAGCCGCCTGCAAGAGCTGGCCCAGGCAGCCGTCGACGAGCAGATGGAGGGCCTCCAGGCCGTCGTCGACTACGAATGGAGCCGCCGGACAGGCTACAGTCTCGGCAGGACCTTTGCCCCCTACCTCGCCAAGCGCGGCGAGTTCGCCCCGTTTGCCTACTTGTGGGAATCGAAGCGCGACCTGGTCGATGGCTATATCCGCGAGACGGAGCGTTTCAAGAACTTGCGCGAAGGCGGGGTCGAAGCAAGCGCCGCCCTCTCCCAACTCCGTGGGAACGAGACGTTCATGGATTCGCTCAAGGCCATCAGGACGCGCCTCGAAGCCGGCCTCGTCTCACTCGATCCGCGCACGGGCTATGTCAAAGCCTGGGTGGGCGGGCGCGACCTGAAGCAGGACTGGTACGACCACGTGGCCACGGCCAAACGGCAGCCCGGCTCCACCTTCAAGCCCTTCGTTTACACCGCCGCCATTGACAACGGCTACCCGCCCAGCTACAGCCTGCCGGATCAGGCCATCGCCCACCGCCTGTCCAACGGGCAGATCTGGCGGCCCGGCAACTTCGGCGGCTCCTCGGGGCGCATGATGACGCTCCGCTCGGCCCTCGCCAACTCGGTTAACACCGTCACGGCCCAGCTCATGATGCAGATCGGGCCGAGCACAGTCGCCTTCTACGCCCGCCGCATGGGGGTCCGCAGCGATCTTGATGAGGTGCCCG
>JAHEMB010000048.1:3298-11514 GCA_024643915.1 Rhodothermaceae bacterium
CCGCCCTTGCCCTTGGCACGAGCGACGTGACGCTCTTGGAGATGACCGCCGCCTACGGCACGCTCGCCAACGGCGGCCTCTACTACGAGCCCACCGCCGTCACGCGCATTGAGGACCGCTTTGGCAACGTGCTGTACGAGGCCGAGCCGTCGCCCGAAGAGGCCATTTCCGAAGAGACAGCCTACACCGTCGTCGATATGATGCGCGGCGTCATCGACGGGGGCACCGCCGTCCGCCTCAAGCGCCAGTACGACCTCGACGGCTACGACCTCGCCGGTAAGACGGGTACCACGCAGAACGCCGCCGACGGCTGGTTCATGCTGATGCATCCGGACCTCGTCACGGGGGGCTGGGTAGGCTTCAACGATCGCCGCATCGCCTTCCGCTCGAACTTCTGGGGGCAGGGCGCCCACAACGCCATGTATGTTGTCGGGCACTATTTCGGCGCCGCCGCCCGTACGCCCGAGGTGCAGCTCGACAAGGCCGCGCGCTTCCCCGATGCCTCCGTTTACCTGCTCCCCGACGAGGTGTCGATGCCCTCAAGCCAGGAAGAGCAGGGCGAGGAAGCCGTCGATGAAACGCCCGAGCGCGAAAGAGTCGGCTGGTGAGTCCAATGCGGAGTGCGGATTCAATTGCTTATCTTGATGTCCAATCCCAAATCCGCAAGATGAAGTTTTTACACACTGCCGACATCCATCTCGGCAGCAACACCTACGGGCGGCTCGACGCTGAGACCGGCCTTAACACGCGTCTGCTCGACTTCAAGCGCTGTTTCGAGTTCATGGTGCAGCGCGGGCTGGACGAGGACATCGACCTCTTTCTCTTCTGCGGCGATGCCTACCGAACCGCCGACCCGTCGCCCACCCAGCAGAAGGTCTTTGCCGAGTGCCTGCGGCCTATCGCCGACGCGGGTATCCCTATCGTGATGATTGTGGGCAACCACGACCACCCCGTCTCCTTTGGCAAGGCCAGCGCCCTCGACATCTTCGGCTTCATCCAGGGCGACGTGCATCTGTTTCGCAGGCCCGAAAAAGCCGTCATCGAGACGAAGAGCGGGCCGTTGCAGCTCCTCGCCATGCCGTGGCCCATCCGCTCGATGCTGCTCTCGAAGGATGAGCACCGGAAGAAGGCGCCATCCGAGGTGCGGGATTTCATTGAGGAGCTCTATGCCGGCTTCATCGCCAATGCCGCCGAGGAATGCGACCCGGCGCTGCCGACCGTGCTAGCGGGGCATTTCTCCGTGGTGGGGGCCGAACTGGCCGGGTCCGAGCGGACGAGCCTGATCGCGCACGAGCCCAAGTTCGGCGTGGGCGCCCTTGCCCTCCCGCCCATCGATTACGTGGCCCTCGGCCACATCCACCGGCGGCAGGATCGCAATGCGGGGCACCAGCCGCCCGTCGTTTACTGCGGCAGTATCGAGCGCATCTCGTTCAAAGAGTGGGACGACGAGAAGGGCTTTGCACTTGTGGAGATCGACGTGAGCGGGGCCGAGAAAAAGACGACATTTTCCTTCGTCGATACGCCCGCCCGCCGCTTCATCGACGTTAAAGTGGACGCGCGCGAAGCCCCCGCGCCGACGGAGGCGATCCTGGCGGCCCTCGCGAAGCAGGACGTGGCGGACGCCGTGGTGCGCGTGCGATACCACATCGACGAGGCGCAGGTGCCCCTCATTGACCTGCCGCGTCTACGCGAGGCGCTCCGCCCCGCCTACGTCATCGCCGCCATCGAACGCACGGTCGATCCCATCGAGCGCCAGCGCCGCACCGTCGTCCGCCGCGACACCTCGCTCAAAGAGGCGATGGAGTCGTACGTCGCCCAGCACGAAAACCTCGCCTCCATCAAAGACGACCTGGTGGCGGCGGCGCTGGAGATCGAGCAGGTGTACGAGGCCGGCCGGAAGGAATGAATCGATTTTGGATCTCTGCTTTCGCGGAGACAAGCTTTAGATTTACTGGCGTCAGTCGCTTGGCTTTGCCGAGCTCGTGTGCAATTTTGGATTGGGTGCGCGAGGAAAGCGCTCAGCGATCAGCCTTAGGCACGCAACCCTATTGTCAACAACCCAGCCTGACAGAAGCATGAGCGTCGAGGAAATCACCGTCGTGGTGCCGCGCAAGGAGAACGTGGCGCGGGCCGAAGAGGAGATGGCCGTGTGGCCGGTCGTGCAGGACGCCCTCGACAAGATCGGGGCCGACGAGACGACCCGCGAGGCCGCCCGCGTGGCGCTCGCCTACAGCGATGGGTGTGTGGTCCTCGCCAACTACCTCAACAGCGAGGCCAAGCGCGTCCACTTGATGGATTACCGATTCAAGGTGCCCCTCCTCGTGCGCGCTGCCACCCTCGCCCGCGACGACGACGGCGCCGACTCGGTCTATTGCCCCGACGAGGGTGCGATCTACTTCGAGACAGACGATGCCCAGTATTCTTTCCACGTCTTTAAGGACTGGACGGTGGACTGGGAAGCCGTGGCGGACGAGACGGAGCGCGGCTACGCCTGGAGCGGCGTGGAGAACCAGACTTGGGCTCTCGACCTGCTGCTGGCTTACCTGGAGGAAGATTACGAGCAGTTCCTCGGCGATGAGGAATGAGCTAATTTTGGATTTCGGATTTGGATTAAGTGGAGACAGTCCAGATAATCCGCAGTCCAAAATCTAGACCCGTCCCTGCCACACGCGATGGCCGGCATGGCGGGCGGCTTCGGCGGCGGCGGTGGCCGTGGTATCGTGCTCGAAGACGCCGAAGACGGCAGCGCCGGAGCCGGAGAGGGCGGCGTAGCCCGCGCCCGCATCGAGGAGCATAGCCTTTACTGCCGCCACTGCCGGGTGCGCGCGGAAAATGGGCGCCTCGAAGTCGTTGATCAGCTCGCGGCGCCATCTCGCGAGGTCGTTCGAGCAGACGACGGCGCGCAAGTCGGCCCGCCCCTCGGCGCGCGGGCGGACGAGGCGGTAGGCCTCCGCGGTGGCGATGAGCACGTCCGGCACCACGACGACGAGGGCGAAGGGCAGGCGGTACGGCTCGGCCGTTTCCGCATCCAGCAGCGGCGTGAGCTGCTCGCCGCGCCCGGTGGCGTAGGCGGCCTCGGGGCCGAGGAAGAAGGGTACGTCCGAGCCGAGCGTGAGGGCGATGCTGTGGAGCCGCTCGACGGGCGCGTTCAGGTCCCAGAAATGATCGAGGAGGCGCAGGGTGGCGGCGGCGTCGCTCGATCCCCCGCCCAGGCCGGCGCCGTAGGGCAGGCGCTTCTCCAGGTGGAGGGCCGCGCCCTGCGTCACGTTGAAGGTGTCGATGAGGTGGTGGGCGGCCTGCACGCACAGGTTGCCCTTGCCGGTGGGCAGGGCCGGGTCCGAGCAGGTGAAATGGAAGCGGTTGGCAGGGCGCGCGGTCAGCACGTCGTGCCACGGCAGACGGATGAAAACGGTGGCGAGGTCGTGGTAGCCGTCGGGCCGCTTGCGGAGGACGTGCAGGCCCAGATTGAGTTTTGCGGGGGCCTCGTGTGTAATAGGAGGGCGAATCAATTGAAGACCTGGTGCGTTTTACGGCCCTTCATTGTGTGGGCAGGGTAGTTGTTGTAGTTTAACTTCCACATTAACAAGCGCCTATCTGCCCCTCTAGAGGACATTCTTGCCTATACGAACGACAGGTACCAAAAACCGGATTGGTTGAGCAGCACTGCGCTTAATAGGTGCATCTGTAAGCTACACAACCGACGGTTGTCGTTCACCGTGGATTTCGTAACGGATCGTCTATGTCTGCCAGTGCATATTTGAAGAAGACGGGCGTGGTATGCCTCGTCGTGTTGATGACCATGGCCGGGGGGCCGGGTGCTTCCGCGCAGGACCGCTCGTCGTCGCGGCCCGATATGTCGAGCCTCGGCTTCGGCACGTTGCAGCAACTCACGAAGCGGCTGGGCGGCGGTCTCGGGCAATCGGCCCCCGTCCTCGAAGGCGCTATCGACCCGGACGTTTACCTCGTTGGGCCGGGTGACGAGTTCAGCGTTTCTATCGGCGGGTTGCTGGCTACGCAAGATCCCGCGATGGTGGCCGCCGATGGGAGCCTCGTGCTGCCCGAGGTGGGCGCTGTGGCAGCAGCGGGGCGCACGCTCCGGGAAGTGCAGCAGGCAGCGGTAGCGGCGCTGCGCCCGCAGTACCGCAACGTGCCGGTCGAAGTCAACCTGTTGCAGCCACGCCAGTTCTACGTACACGTCTCTGGGGCGGTGCCGGCGCCGGGCCGGTACCTGGCCACGGCGGCCTCGCGCGTGAGCGAGGTGCTGGAGCTGGCCTACGCCGCCAAAGCCTTCGAGCTTGAATACTTGCAGGCGACGGCCATGATGCCGCCTAATGTGGAGAAGCCGCCGCTCGTCATTCCTTCCGCCACGGCGGAGCGCCCAGAGTTGAATGAGGCGTACGCGCCGTCGCTACGCAGCCTCCTCCTTACGCGGCGTGATGGCGCTACGGAGCTTCTCGACCTGTACCGCTATTTCACCCTCGGTGAAATTGAGCACAATCCCTACCTGCACGACGGCGACGTGCTGGAGGTGCCATCGTATCATCAGGAGTTCGGCGCGGTGCGTGTTTCGGGCGATGTGGCCTATCCGGGCCGCTATCCGTACCGGGCGGGCGACACGGCGCTTGATGTGTTGCTGCTGGCCGGTGGCCTCGAAGGGGTCGACGAGATCGAAGAGGTGCGCCTCGTGCGCCGGGGGAAAGAGGCAGCGCCCGACCTGATGCTCTTCGACGTGGCGGCAGTGCGCGCCGGGCAGGCCGAGGCGCCCGCGTTGCAGGCGGGTGATCATCTCAACATACTCGGCACACGCGTCAGTACCGAGGCGGCGATCTACGGCTTTGTCACGTACCCCGGCACGTATCCTATCGAGGATGGGCAGACGACGCTGAAGGACCTGGTGCAGATGGCAGGGGGCCTCAAGCCCGAAGCCGATCCAGGCGCCGCCGTTCTTCAACGCACCGGGTCGCAGCGGTTCAAGCGGCACCCCAGCGCCACCGACCTCGACTTCTTCGGGCAGGTGTATTTGCAGCGGTCACAGATTGCCAACGAAGTCATCGTCGATCTGGAGAAAGTGCTCGATGGCTCGGAAGACGTGACGCTCTACAACGGCGACATCGTCCGCATCCCGCGCAACGAAGGCACCGTCACCGTCATCGGCAACGTGCCGCAGCCCGGCTATCTCGACTATGAGGCGGGCCGCAACGCGTCGCACTACATTGACCTGGCGGGCGGCATGGGGCCGCTTACGAAGGGCGTCCTCGTGCTGGAGAACGGCACCGGGCAGGTGCGCCTCGGGTCTAACGCCCCGGTCCGGCCCGGCGACACGATCTTCGTCAACCGAGAAGACGTGGCGGACACGCCGGAGTTGGCCCAACTGGCCCTCGCGGCAAAGAGCGACGAGCGGCAGTTCCGTATCCTGCGCACCCAGACCATCATTACCAGCATCACAGCGGCCGTTGCCGTGCTGAGCACCCTGAAAGGTTTTGGCGTCTTTTAAGCGGTGCCTGGCCCGCGTGCTAGGATCAGGCTGGGAGAGCTTCTGTCAACGGCTGTAGCCCCGAATTCCAAGATGCAAACGAACAACAATCATTTCAACGATTCACTCCCCGAGGGGGATCAGAAGGCTCGCGCCGAGCGCGCTTTCTGGTCCATGCTGGGCCTGCTCTACCGGCGTCGCCGCTTCATTGTGGGCGTGACGGGAGGGGTGGCGGTGCTGGCCGTTGTCATCAGCCTGCTGCTGCCCAACTGGTACCAGGCCTCCACCCGCCTGTTGCCGCCCGAGGGGGGAGGCACCAGCCCCATCGCCTCTTTCATGTCGAAAAATATCTCGTCTTCCGTGGCCTCCTTGCTTGGGGGCGGCAGCGGCGACTATATGCGCTACAGCGCTATCCTCAGCAGCCGCAGCATGTACGAGAGTGTCGTTGACAGCTTCGACCTAGTGACCGTCTACGACCTCGAAGATAGTGAAGCGCCACGCGAGGCCGCCATCGCTACGTTCTCCGACTACGTCGATTTTCCCATCGACGACGAATATGAGTTCCTTTCGGTCAGCGTGATGGACCGCGATCCGCAGCGCGCCGCCGCCATCGCCAACTTTATGGTGAGGGAATTGAACCGGCGCAACCAGGCGCTCTCGGCGCAGAATGCCTCGCACTTCCGCCGCTTCGTCGAGAAACGCTACCGGGAGGCGGAGGCAGCCCTGGACACCCTCAAGAATGCCGTGCAGACGTTCCAGAAGCGCTACGGCGTCTACGACCTGGAGTCCCAGGCGACCACTTTCCTCGAACAGGCTGCAGAGCTGCGCGGCGAGGCCATGCAACTCGAAATTCAGTATGAGGCGCTCCTTGATCAGTACGGTCCTGATAATCCGCAGGTGCGGATGGCGCGGCAGGGCGCGCGGTCGGCCAATCAGAAGTATCAGGCAGCGTTGCGCGGGCGTGAGGCTGTATTACCGGTAGCCCAGGACGACGTGCCGGACGTGCTCCGGCAGTACGTCGATCTGGAGCAGGAACGGCTCATCCAGGAACGCACCCTCGAAGTGGTCGCGCCGCTCTACGAGCAGGCCCGCTTCGATGAGGAGCGCGAGTTTGAAAGCGTGCAGGTGGTCGATTATGCCGTGCCGCCGGTAAAGAAGGCCTGGCCACGGCGCTCGGTGATTTGTATCACCGCTACCCTGTCAGCTTTCGTACTGAGTCTCCTCTTTGTCCTACTCTGGGGCTGGTGGTCAAGGAACCACGCCTACTACAGCCGGCGGATGCAGCAGGCCGCTTTCGAAGCCGAGCCGGAGGTGCTTCCCGAATCGAAGAAGGAGCACGTGTAAACTGCCGCTCTCTACGGTTTCTCTGAGGTTATCCTGCGCTCTTCATGTCGCTTTCTTCACCTACGCCCTCTGCTCTGACGCCAGCGTCGCTCTTGCGCTGGGGGCGGGTCGTGCTGGGCGGGGGATTCGGCGCGAGCCTTGTACTGGTGTTGTACCTAGCCTGGGCGGCGCCGGAGGTCCTGCCCTTTGTGCCTGTGGCGCTCTTCGGCGCGGTGGCGGTGTGGTACCTGTTTCGGCATCCCCTGCTGAACCTTTGCGCCGTGCTCGGGGGCTTCGTGCTGGTGGCCGGCTACAGCGAAGGCTTTCAGGTGCAAGAAGTCCTCTACGGTCTCTATTATTTCGCCTTTTTGGGGCACTGGTTTTTCACGCGGCTCTATCTGCGGCGCGAGCGCCTTTTTGTAACCGGGACCGACCGCGCGGTGCTCCTTTTTTTGCTCTGGGCGATGGCATCGCTCGGGCTTACAGTGCTTTTCGGGGGGAGCCTGCGCACCGGGGTGAGCGAGTGGATCGCCTTGTCTATGCTGGCGCTCTACTTTCCCGTACGAGACGCCTGCGTGCGGTACCGGTACGGCCCGATGATTATTTTCGGCGTCTTCTGCTGGCTGGGCCTGTTCTTTACCCTGCGTAACCTGAGCGGCTTTTTGCAAACGGTGGATGCCGCTGTGTATGCCTGGCAGATAGCCCGGGGGCGCGTTGTCTCCAACGAGACGTTTCTGCTGATACCAAGTGTCCTTTCTCTGGTGGTGCTTTTGTACGTTCGGACGTGGGGGCAGCGGCTGGTGGTGCTGGCCGCGCTTTCGCTGTTCTTCTCGGCGCTTGTGCTATCCCAAAGCCGTGCTTTCTGGGTCGATTTTGCCCTGGTGGCCGCGTTGCTGTTTGTGCTGGTGGACTGGGGGCGGAAGAAGGCGCTGATCGGCCTCGGCGTGGCGGGTGGTGTCGGCCTGGTGGCCGTATTGTTCTTATTCTTTGGAGAGTTCATCACCCTCATGGCGTTCGGCCTAGTGGAACGGCTCCTGAGTATTGGAACAGCCGCAAGCCGCGACATCTCGCTCATCAATCGTTTCTACGAGGCGCAGGCCGTTTGGGACCTGGTGAAGCAGAACCCGATTCTCGGCTACGGACTGGGCACCCCCTATCAGGTGTATGACATTATCGATAATGCTACCTTCGAGAAGGCCTATTGCCATAATGGGTACCTGGGGGTTTGGTATCGAATGGGGCTGTTGGGGCTAGTGCCCCTGCTTTACGTCTGGGGGGTAAGTGCCTGGCGGGGGCTTCAGCTCTTTCTGCAAAAAAGCGCCCCCCTGGAGGCGCGGGCAGGCCGCCGGTCCCGTCGGAGGTGACGGCGGTGGCTACGGCATTGCTGGCGTCGCAGACCATGGCCATGGCGTCGCACAGG
>JAHEMB010000675.1 GCA_024643915.1 Rhodothermaceae bacterium
GGGACGAATGGTGAGACGCTGGAAAGCGTGGTCGGACGCTTGCTAAGAGAGCGCGGTCTCACCCTTTCTGTAGCTGAGAGCTGCACCGGTGGGCTGGTGGCGCATCAACTCACCAACGTCAGCGGCTCGTCGGCCTATCTCGCCGGCGCCATCGTAGCGTATTCGAACCAGGCGAAGATCAACCTGCTCGAGGTAGACGGTGAGGTGCTGGCGCAGGAGGGCGCCGTTAGCGAGGCCGTCGTTTTGCAGATGGCGCAGGGCGCGCGGAAGTTGTTCGGCGCGGACGTGGGCCTGGCCTCTACCGGCATCGCCGGCCCTACCGGGGGAACGCCCGAGAAGCCCGTTGGCACCGTCTGGATCGCCTACGCCGACGACCGGGGCGCGCGCGCCGTGCTCCTCCGCCTCGTCAAGGACCGCCAGCGCAACAAGGAGCTAACCACCCACGGCGCTCTCGAACTCCTCCGCCGCCAACTCCTCCGCCGGGAAAGTGTGGACGTTTGAACGTTTGAACGTGTGGACGAGTGGACGAGCGGAGAAAAGGATGAGTGGAAGAGAGGAAGAAGCGCCTCCCGCTTTGCTAGGCTTTCGCAGCAACCCAGCGCCTATTCCCCAGTTCTCCGGCTCCCCGCTTCTCCCTTGCTCGTCCACACGTCCACACGTGAATGTGTAGTCTCGAAAAAATCTTGGCAGGCGGTACGTTTCCTGGGCCAGATCTGTCTATAATAGAAGAAGATGAAAGGAGGAGAGCGGCCCCGTGACGCAGCGCTGTCACCGCGCCCGCCTATCTTGGCCGCGACGATCCTTCTTACGCAAGAGAAGCTAACTTACCAGACCGGAAAGCATCATGGCTACGAACGACGGCGCCGCCAGGCAGAAAGCCCTGGACCTGGCGATGAAGCAAATCGAGAAGCAGTTTGGCAAAGGGGCGATTATGCGCCTGGGCGACGCCCCGCCCGTTCGCATCGCTTCCGTCCCCACCGGCTCCCTGGCCCTCGACGCTGCCCTCGGCGTGGGCGGCGTGCCGCGCGGGCGTGTCACCGAGATTTACGGGCCGGAATCGTCGGGTAAAACGACCCTCGCCACCCACATCATCGCCGAGGCGCAGAAGCTGGGTGGCACCTGCGCCTTCATCGATGCTGAGCATGCCTTCGACCCGACCTACGGCGCAAAGCTCGGCGTGGATGTCGAGGCGCTCCTCGTCTCCCAGCCCGACACGGGCGAGCAGGCCCTCAACATCTGCGACATGCTGGTGCGTTCAGGCGCCCTCGACGTCATCGTCATCGACTCGGTAGCCGCCCTTGTGCCGCGGGCTGAGATCGAAGGCGACATGGGCGACAGCCACGTCGGCCTCCAGGCGCGCCTGATGAGCCAGGCCCTTCGCAAGCTCACTGGCTCCATCAACCGGACGATGACGGTGCTGATCTTCATCAACCAGATCCGGGAGAAGATCGGCGTCATGTTTGGCTCGCCCGAGACGACGTCGGGGGGCCGGGCGCTCAAGTTCTACTCGTCCGTCCGCATGGACATCCGTCGCATCGGCGCCATCAAAGAAGGCGCTGAGGTAGTGGGCAACCGGACGCGCGTCAAGATTGTCAAGAACAAGGTGGCGCCGCCGTTCCGCCAGGTCGAGTTCGACATCATCTACGGTGAGGGCGTCTCTTCCCTCGGCGAGTTGGTGGACCTAGCCGTGGAGGAGGAGATCATCCAGAAGAGCGGCTCGTGGTACTCCTACGGCGATGAGAAAATCGGACAGGGTCGCGAGGCCGCCAAGCAGTGGCTCCGCGACAACGACGACTTCCACGCTGAGGTGAAGCACCGTGTGAAAGAGGCCCTCGGGATGATCCGCCTCGACCTGGAGGAACTGCCCACCAACGGCGTCGAGGCCGAAGAGGAAGTGGCGTAATTCGGCTGTCGGGTCTCCGGTTGTCGGTTGTCGGTTTCTCAACTTGACCGGCAGCGACAAACTGGAAACGCCGAGCCTTAAACTTGAGAAAAGCCACCCTGGTGTTTGCCGGGGTGGCTTTTCCTATTTTGACGGCTCGGTCCTCGCGATAGATCGATGTCACGCCGATGATCCGTTCAGCACTTGTCTTGTTGTTTGTATTCGGATGCGTCGTGGAGGCCGGCGCGCAATCGGCGGATACGCTCGACGTGCGATCCCTGGAGGCACGACTGCTCTACGGCATCTACGAGATCGAGCACCCGGTCTTCGTAGGCTACGTGCAGGCGGTAGATGCGAGCGCCTATCCGGTGTTCCTGAGTCTCCCCTTCGTGGCGATACCGCTCGCCTGGCTGGGCGGCAGCCAGGACGACCTGGCGCCGGCCTACCGGGCCGTGGTCTCCGAGGTGGTGGCGCTGGCCGGGGCGATGGCGCTGAAAAAGCTCTATCGCCGTCCGCGCCCGTACCTCGCCCTGCCGGACATCACGCAGCAGGCAATTGAGGCGCGGGTGGGCCGGCTCGATCGGGCGGTACTGTTGCACGATCCTAACGCGTTCCCCTCTGGACATGCCACCCTCGCCTTCGCCCTCGCGGTGTCGGCGAGCCTTTCGTACCCCGTGTGGTACGTCATCGGGCCGGGCGCGCTGTGGGCCGGCGGGGTGGCGCTCAGCCGCGTCTGGCAGGGCGTGCATTACCCGGGCGACGTGCTGGCGGGTGCCCTGCTGGGGAGCGTCGTGGCCGTGGGCGTTCACCTGCTCCGCGGGCCGCTGACGCCCGATTTCCTGGAAAGGGAGGGCAAGACCCAGCGTATCAGGGCGCCGGTTCTCCTGCGGGTGCGCCTGCCGTAGCGGCGGACGAGATAGAGAAGATTTGGGGAGAATCGCGGTGGCGAAAATTCTTTTTATCACGCCGGGGAACAACACCCTACCGTTAGAGCATTTTGTAGCCGGTTCGC
>JAHEMB010000676.1 GCA_024643915.1 Rhodothermaceae bacterium
CGCTGTGGAGTGCCACCCTCCGGCCCACCCCATCGAGTGGAGGCAAAGAGATCGGTTCCCCTTCCGCATCGACGCCGAAAGAAGTCAGCAGGGACCGTTCTGCCACGAAATCGTCGGCGGCGAGCCAGACGGCGTGGAGGGCGCGGGCGGTGTTAGAATGCGTCAGGATCTCGGGCGGGTCCTGCACGCGCTTCGCCACGTCTACGAAAAAGAGGTAGGCCAGCGGGCCGGGTGGTTCAATGGCGACCCAGGCCACCGCCTTTCCACGTATCACGCTGAGCGGATGGCCCCGCACCTGCAAGCGCCGTTCGAGGGCATCCATCGAATCGACGGCGAGGGCAAGATAGGCGCCACCGTCGCCGGCTTCGAGGAAATCCAGGTAGCCCGCCGCAACGTCGTCCTGCGGCTCATCGGCGGTAATCAACTCCAACTCGGTGCCGTCGCGGAATTTCGCGTGGGCGTTGTCGAGGGTGTTGGCGTGCAGCCGCCCCGGCTTGAGGGTGAAGCCCAGCGCCCGAAACGTCGCCTGGGCCGCTTCTAGGTCACGGACGGCGATGGGCACGTGGTCGAGATACACCGCCAGGCTGTCCGATGGCGTTTCTGCTTCCACCCCGTCTGGCTCGGTCGACGCCGGTGCGCAGGCCGCGAGGGCAAGGCAAAAGAAGATCAGCTTCGTGCTCACCGCTGGCTCCGCTGGTAGAATCGATCGACGAGGGTGCTGAGGCGGCGCAGTTCCTCCTCTGTCACCTTTGGCTTAGTCCCGATCTTCTCTACCTCCCCGAAAACCTCCCTCACGGCTTCGCGGGAAAGGCCGGCGCGCTCTGCGGCGTGCTGCAGAAAATCCTCGTCGAAGCGGTGGGTGGGCAGGTTGAGGTGGGTGCGGACGTAGTCGAGGAAGTGGCGAATCTTCTTCTGCGCGAGGTCGGCGTGGTCGCCCGTCTGGAAATACAGCCGCCCCACCGTTTGGGCAAACTCGACCGTCGTATTCCTCGGCGGAGCGACGATGGGGATGACGCGCTGCCGCCGCTTTGCCTCGAAGAGGATGAAGAGCACCACGCCTGCCAGCAGGACGAAGTAGGCCCACCGCAGCGACGGATCGGACAGGATGAAGCGCAGGGGCGTGCGGGCTGTGGTCCGGCGTGGCTTGTAGTGTGCGTCCCACCAGAGCGGCTGCGCGGTCAGGTACGAGAGCGCGCGGAAGACGTAGGCGTCGCTGCCGTAGAGCAGGCCGAAATTGGTGAAGACGTGCGGGAGGGTGCTCAGGTAGAAAGCGCCCGCACCTGCCTCTACCCGCACAAAGTTCGCCGCGCCCTCGCTATCCACGCCCAACACCATCGCCCGCGCCGTATCCAGCCGGGCGAAGTGGGCGTTGACGAGGCCGCGCCGGAAGCCGAAGCCGCCCGCCCGCCGCAGCGAGCGGCTGGTAAAATTGACACGGGCCGAATCCTGCCCCTCCCCCGGCGGCCCCGGCATCATGAATTCCACGTCGGTATCGAGGCGGAGCGTGTCGGCCAGCCAACCACCGAACTGCTCGGCAGCGATGAAGATGGCGCCGCCCTGCGCCACGAAATCGTAGAGCGCCTCTGCCTCCGCCTCGTCGGGGGCGAATTGGGCGGTGACGAAAAAGTAGGTGCCGGCCGTCTCGTCTTCTGCGTTGCGCAGGCGGACGTAGGGCGGCAGGCGCACCGGCTCAACTTCAGCTTCGGGGAAAAGCAGGGGCAGGATCTCGTAGAGGACCTGGCTGCCGTAGGGGATCGTGTCGTCGTGCTCGAAGCTGGGCGTCCAGTCCACCGGGTCCGGGGCGAGGGCCTCCGCCACAATCGCCAGCAGGACCACCGCCGCCAGCAGGATGAGGTATTTCCGGTCGCTCTTTTTCATGACACGCTCGCCCCCCGCGCGCGCGCCGGTGGTCCTTGCGCAAGCAGCCCTTCGAGGTCCCGTACCGTCTGCTGCACGCGGGCGAACACGCGCTCGTCCACCGGGAAGTCGCCGTACCAGGCGTACTCGAACTGGTAGGTGAGCGCGGCGAAGGCCGGGCGCAGCTCGGGGCGGCGTAGCTCGCCGAGGTACTCGTGGTTTGTCTTGTCGCGTTGCCAGGCGATGAGGTCGCGGGCGGCCAGCTCCTTGAGCGCCTTCAGGTACGACAGGCGGACGGCCCGCCGGTAGTTGCGCGCCGCCACCGCCTCGGCAATCAGCCGGTCAAAATCCGTTTCGGCCAGGTTGTCTTCCACCTCTTCAAACGTAAGAGCCGGCGCAGCGCCCTTGCCGTAGAACAGGCCCCGCCACTCCACGCGCAGCAGGCGCGAGACGGCAAACAGCAGGACCGCCGCGAGGATCGCATAGAAAACGAACCGGCGCACCGGCGAGAGTTCATCCGAAAAGAGCGGCTCGATAAACGTCTCCCGCACCCACCGCTTGAAGCGATCCCACCACGTCACCGGCTCCTGCGCCTCGTCGTAGACGAACGCCGGATTGCTACGGTACGCCTCGAGCGCCCCCGCTTCGAGCGCCCGCACCGCCACCTCCGACGAGTCGAAGCGCACCGCCTCCTGCGCCCGCACCGTGAAGGCCGCCGAAAGGATCAGTATGAGCAGCAAACGGGGCATGGTCCCCAACTTTCGCTTAGATAAAACCCGTCGGTCGATAAAACCCGGCGGGTTTGGAAGCAGCCCCGCTATTCGCCCTCCGTCTCCGGGGGCGCGAGCCGGTCGATCTTCTCCATCAGGCCCGTCCGCTCCTTGCGCTCGACGAGGTTATAATACTGGAAGACCGCCGCCACGAGCGGGATGCTGTAGATAAGCGTGTTGCCCAGCCCGCTGAGGAGCCCCGCCGCCACCAGCAGCAACTCGTAACCCCTCCCGCCGCCCCCCTCCATCCCGTGAAACATCG
>JAHEMB010000677.1:0-462 GCA_024643915.1 Rhodothermaceae bacterium
AACGCGCGGGTTGACCTCGATGAAGTAGAACTGCCCCGTGGCCATATCCATCAGGAACTCGATGGTGCCGGCGCATTCGTAGTTCACTTCTTCGGCGATCTTCTTGCCGAGGCTGCAAAGCTCCTCGCGCTGCGCGGGCGAGAGGTACGGGGCCGGCGCGCGCTCCACGACCTTCTGGTTGCGGCGCTGCACCGAGCAGTCGCGCTCCCACAGGTGATAGATGGCGCCGTGCTTGTCGCCGAGGATCTGCACCTCGACGTGACGGGCCTTCAGGATCATCTTCTCGAGATAGCCCTCGCCGTTGCCGAACGCGGCTTCCGCCTCGCGGCGGCCTTCCTTGACCTTCTCCTCAAGCTCTTCGGGTCCCATGACCGGCCGCATGCCGCGGCCGCCGCCGCCCCAGGAGGCCTTGAGCATCATCGGATAGCCGATCGCCCCGGCCTCCTTGGCGATCGCCTTCAT
>JAHEMB010000677.1:472-2889 GCA_024643915.1 Rhodothermaceae bacterium
ATGTCGTCGCCCAGAACCTCTGTCGCCGGGATCACCGGGACACCCGCCCTGACGGCCACCTTCCGCGCCGAGGCCTTGTCGCCGAGCGCGCGCATCGTTTCCGCCGTGGGGCCGATGAAGGTGAGGCCGGCCGCCACGCAGGCCTCGACGAAACCGGGGTTTTCGGAGAGCAGCCCGTAGCCGGGATGGATCGCGTCGGCACCGCACATCTTTGCCACGCGGATGATCTCGTCGATCGAGAGATAGGCGGCCACGGGGCCGAGCCCCTCGCCGATCTTGTAGGCCTCGTCGGCCTTGAAGCGGTGGAGGCAGAGTTTGTCTTCCTCGGCGTAGACCGCGACGGTACGCTTGCCGAGTTCGTTCGCCGCCCGCATGACGCGGATGGCGATCTCGCCGCGGTTGGCGATCAGGATCTTCTTGAACTCGGCCATACTCTGCCCCCGTTTCTTTGCAGGTGCAGAAAGCTCTAGAGGCTTCACTGGGCGTCGTAAACTCGTAGAGACAGATATCCGGCGCTGCCGGACGGGCGGACGCCGGAGCGTCGAACGGAAGCGACAGAACATTCTGCGAACATGCCCTTTCGTCCGGCCGCCGATCGCGCTACCTTTCCCGCGATGAGCAGTTTCGACGAGAGCGAGGCCTTCGAGGCGGCGGTACCGCTCAGCCAGCGCGCGATGACGGCGCGCGCGGCGCCATATCTCGACGGGCTCAATCCGGCGCAGCGGGAGGCAGTGGAGGCGCTTGAAGGCCCTGTCCTGATGCTGGCGGGCGCGGGCACCGGCAAGACGCGGGCGCTGACGGCCCGGATCGCGCATCTTCTCTTCACGCGGACCGCGCAGCCGAACGAGATCCTCGCGGTAACCTTCACCAACAGGGCCGCACGCGAGATGAAGGGCAGGGTCGCTGGGTTTCTCGGCCACGAAGTCGAGGGGATGCCGTGGCTGGGCACATTTCACGCCATCTGCGTGAAGCTGCTGAGGCGCCACGCGGAGCTCGTAGGACTGAAGTCCAACTTCACCATCCTCGACACCGACGACCAGGTCCGCCTCCTGAAGCAGGTGATCCTCGCGGCCAATATCGACGAAAAGCGCTGGCCCGCTCGGCAGCTTGCGGGGCTGATCGACAACTGGAAGAACCGAGCCTGGACGCCCGAGAAGGTGCCGGCCGCGGATGCGAGCGCGTTCAATCACATGGGAACCGAGCTCTACGCGGCCTATCAGGAGAGGCTAAGGGCGCTGAACGCCGTCGATTTCGGCGATTTGCTCCTCCACATGGTGGTGATCTTCCAGACCCATGACGACGCGCTTGCGCAATACCAGCGCTGGTTCCGCTACATCCTCGTCGACGAATACCAGGACACCAACGTCGCCCAATACATGTGGCTCAGGCTGCTGGCGGCGCAGCACAAGAATATCTGTTGCGTCGGCGACGACGACCAGTCGATCTACGGCTGGCGCGGTGCCGAGGTGGGCAACATCCTGCGCTTCGAGAACGATTTCCCGGGCGCCAGAGTGATCCGCCTCGAACAGAACTACCGTTCGACCCCGCATATCCTTGCCGCCGCCTCGGGCGTGATCGACGCCAACAAGGGGCGGCTCGGCAAGACGCTCTGGACCGAGGCCGCCGACGGCGAGAAGGTGCGCCTGATCGGCCACTGGGACGGCGAGGAAGAGGCCCGCTGGATCGGTGAAGAACTCGAGGCGATGCAGGCCGGCACCCGTGGTCTGCGGCCGATGAACTTGCACGAATCCGCCATTCTGGTGCGCGCCAGCCACCAGATGCGCGCCTTCGAGGACAGATTTCTGACAATCGGGCTGCCTTATCGGGTGATCGGCGGCCCGCGCTTCTACGAGCGGCTCGAGATCCGCGATGCCATGGCCTATTTCCGCGTCTCGGTAAGCCCTCGAGACGATCTGGCCTTCGAGCGGATCGTGAACACGCCAAAGCGCGGTCTCGGCGACAAGGCGCAGCAGTCGATCCGGGCCTCGGCCCGCAAGAACGGCGTGAGCCTCGTGGAGGGCGCGCGCATCCTGCTCGCGGCCGAGGGGCTCGGCGGAAAGGGAGGACGCGAGCTGCAGCGGCTGCTCGAGGGGATCGGACGCTGGCACGGGCTGACGCTCGATCCGAAGACCAGCCACATCGAACTCGCCGAAAAGATCCTCGACGAGTCGGGCTACACGGAGATGTGGCAAAACGACAAGACGCCCGAAGCGCCGGGACGTCTGGAAAACCTCAAGGAACTGGTGAAAGCGCTGGAGGGGTTCGAGAACCTGCAGGGCTTCCTCGAGCACGTGGCGCTGATCATGGACAACGAAACCGACGATGGCGGCTCGAAGGTGTCGATCATGACGCTTCACGCTGCGAAGGGGCTGGAGTTTCCCTCGGTGTTCCTGCCGGGCTGGGAGGATGGGCTGTTT
>JAHEMB010000049.1 GCA_024643915.1 Rhodothermaceae bacterium
TGCCCGATTTGATCGACGTGTGGTTCGACTCCGGCGCGATGCCCTTCGCCCAGTGGCATTACCCGTTCGAGAACAAGGAGAAATTCGAGCAGAACTTCCCCGCCGATTTCATCGCCGAGGGGGTCGATCAGACGCGCGGCTGGTTCTACACGCTCCACGCCATCGCAGCCCTGGTGATGGACGACGTGGCCTACAAGAACGTTGTCGTCAACGGTCTCATTCTCGACGAGAACGGCGAGAAGATGTCCAAGAGCAAAGGCAACACGGTCGATCCGTTCCTCGTGATTGACGAGCACGGTGCGGACGTGGTGCGGTGGTACATGATGAGCAACACGCCGCCCTGGGAGAGCCTCAAGTTCTCCGAGCGCGGCCTGGGCGACCTCGCGCGCAAGTTCTTCAGCACCCTCCAGAACGTCTACAGCTTCTTCGCCACCTACGCCAACATCGACGGCTTCCGGTACGAGGAGGCGCGCATCCCTGTTGCTGAACGCGCCGAGCTCGACCGCTGGATCATGAGCCGCCTCAACACGACCGTAGCCGAGGTGGACGCCGAGCTGGACGCCTACCACCCGACGCGCGCCGCCCGCGCCGTCGAGCGCTTCGTCGAGGAGCTGTCGAACTGGTACGTCCGTCGCTCCCGTCGCCGCTTCTGGAGCGCCAAGACGAACGGGCAGGACACGGCTGACAAGCTCGCCGCCTACCAGACAATCTACGAGTGCCTGCTGACCACGTCTCAACTGATGGCGCCCATCGCCCCGTTCTTCAGTGAATGGCTCTTCCGCGCCCTCAGCGACGTGACGGGCAGAGAAGGCGCCCTTTCGGTGCACCTCGCCGACTTCCCCACCGTAGAGGAAGCCGCCGTCGACGCGGATTTGGAGCACCGGATGGGGTTGGCGCGGACGATCTCGTCGGTCGTGCTGGCATTGCGGAACGAGGCGGGCGTCAACGTGCGGCAGCCGCTGCCGCGCCTGCTCGTGCCAACCGGTGCAGGCGTGGAAGCGGAGAGCATCGAGCGCGTCAAGCCGATCATCCTCGACGAGGTCAACGTCAAGGCCATCGAGTACGTCTCCGGGGCCAGCAGCGTCGTCACCCGCTCGGCGCGGCCCAACTTCAAGCGGCTAGGGCAGCGGCTGGGGCCGCTCATGAAGCCCGTCAACCTGGCCGTGCGTAAGTTGCGCGATGAGGAGATCAATCAGTATTTGCAGCAAGAAACCATCTCCCTCCGTGTCAACGGTGAGGTGGTGGAACTGGGGCCGGAGGATCTGGAGATCACGAGCGAGGGCGTCGAAGGCTGGCTCGTCGGGCAGGAGGGAGGCGTCACCGTCGCCCTGGACACGACCCTTGACGAGACGCTGCTGGCTGAGGGGCTGGCGCGTGAGACGATCAACCGTGTGCAAAACCTCCGCAAGACCGCCGATTTCGAAGTAACGGACCGCATCGCCGTGGAATACCTCGCGAGTGAGCGGCTGGCGGGCGCCATCGCCCGGCACGCCGGTTGGATCAGGAACGAGACGCTGGCTCTTGAGTTGGAAAAGGCCCAGGATCCAGCCGGTGAAGCGGTAGAATCGTTCGAGATCGGAGAGGAACGGCTGACCGTCGGCGTCCGCCGCGTGTCGGAATGAACGTGCTGAGCATCGGCCCGTTCGCCCGTCGCGAGCTGACGCCGTTGTGCATTTTTTAAGGCTATCAACCCGACTTCATCACGTATCATGGCCAAAGGAAAATCAGGATACATCGACTCTGGTCTGGCGTCTGTCCCGCTCCATAGCGATTCGACCGCCGAGGGCACCAAAGGAGTCGATCCGCAGAAGGAAGTGAAAGCCAAGTCGCCGTTCAGCGCGAAGGAACTCAAGCATTTCGAGGACCTGCTGCTGGATCGTCGCCGCGAGGCGGTGGAGGACATCGACCGCATGAAGGCGCAGCTCCAGGATGCGCGCGAGCAGTCCGAGAACGACACGGCCTACAGCTTCCACATGGCCGACGCTGGCACCGACGCCATGGAGCGCGAGAAGCTCTACCTGATGGTGGCTCGCCAACAGAAATACGTCGGTTATCTCGACCGCGCCCTCGAACGGATCGAGAACAAGACGTACGGCATCTGCAAGGTCACCGGCAAGCCCATCGCCAAGGAGCGCCTGGAAGCCGTGCCGCACACCGAGATCAGCATCGAGGCCAAGCTGAAGCAGAAGAAGTGATGCATGATGCGTATTCTTTGGATCACGGCGGCGGTTCTGCTCGTCGATCAGCTCACCAAGATCACGGTCCTCAACACGATGTACCGGGGCCAGTCCATTCCCCTCATTGGGGACTGGCTGCGGCTGACCTTTACCGAGAATCCGGGGATGGCGTTCGGCATCACGTTCGGCCCGCCGGGCATGGTGACGATCTTCTCAATTGCCGCCACGCTGCTGATCATCTATTACCTTTTCCGCGTGCGCGGCGTGTATCTGCCGTATCGCGCCAGCCTCGCGCTTATCTTGGGCGGCGCCCTCGGCAACATCATCGACCGCGTCTTTTACGGCTGGATGCTGGGGCGGGCCGGTCTCTTCCAGGGCCACGTCGTCGATTTCATCCACGTAAACCTGTGGCGCGGGTACATCCCCGAGTCGGTGCCTTTCTTGGGGGGAGCTTACATGGCGCTTTTCCCCATATGGAACGTGGCGGATATGGCCATTGTGGCGGGGGTGGTGGGCATCATCGCCTTTCAACGCCGCTTCCACGATGAACTCGCCCACCCGGCTACCTTCTCTGCCGGGACCGATGAAATGCCGCCTGCCGCGCCCCCGGCGGTTGATGACAGGTCGGCTTTCGGGCTGAACGGGGAGCAAGAACCGGAACGCCGAGGCATCGGGGAGTCGGAGAACCTGCGCGGGTAGTTACCACCGCAGGCGTATAGCGAGCGAGGGGGTGAACGGCAGCAGCAGCCGCTCCTCGCGTTTCAACACGCCCTCGCTATCGAACGTCTCCGGGTCAAAGACGAGCCGCCAGTCGGCGGCGTTATCGCGGTCGAGCACATTGAGCAGGTCGAGACGGACCTGGAGGTGGGCGCCTCCCACGGGCCGCGCGTAGGCCGCGCTCAGATCAAGCTGGCTCAGCAGGTCGAGGCGGTTGGAGGCGTTGCCGGGCGTGTCGAGTTCGTAGCGGCGGATATTGCGCTTCAGGTTCTCGATGATCTCATCGGGCCAGATCTCGGTGCGCGAGGCCCAGTAGGCGCCGAGGAGGTCATAATAGGCTTTTCGGAAGGCCCAAGGCCGTTCCCATACGGCTCGCCAGCGACCCACCAGGGCCCAGCGGGCGCGCGGTTTCCAGTCTACGGCCAGTTCGGCGCGGTGCGGTTCGTTCCATGGCGCCTGGATGGCGGGTGGCGGCTCGCCCTGGATGATCTGAAAGAGCTGGTCGATCTCTCGTTCGGCGAAGCTGTAATCGTAGCGCGCCCGGAGGAGGGTACGCGGCAACGTCTTCTCCACCGTGACGGCGCCACCGTAGGCCAGCCCCTTGCCCTCCGTCAGAAAGTCGCGTTGGACTGCCTCCTGCACCTGCTGCTTCTCCGCCGGCCCGGAGCCGAAGGGCACGGCGGCATAATTGATGGCTAGCAGGTGGGGTTGGGCTTTGTAGTAACCCTCCACCCGCAACGTCCAAGTTGACGCCGGATGCAGCAGCAATTCGCCCGTGAGGTGCCATGCCTTGGGCGGCGCCACCGACGCATCCACCGCCAGCCACACCCTGTTGGCCGAGACGAGGGCGCGGGGGCTCCGGCTGCTCACGTCAAACCGGCTGAGGAACTGCCGGTACAGCCCCGCCGCCACCCGCGCTGACCACGGCCCGAGCCAGTCGCCTTTCCGGTCCAGCCGCAGGGACAGGCGCGGCTCGGCGTATACCTGTTGATGCGAGGAGAGGTAGGTGAGGCGGGAGCCGGCCTGCATCACCAGCCACGGCCCGAGCGGCAGCCGCAACGAAGCGAAGCTGCCCAGACGCCAGCTTGATGCGGCATGGCGGATCTGTTGCGCCGAGATGCCGTGAATGGAGAAGCTGTTGTCGGTGAAGGCCGGATCCAGGCCGAGGTAGAGGAGGGTGTTGTTTCCGGCGTAGTAATCGATCCGTGCCTCGGCCCCGATCTCGGTGACGCGGTTGCCGTCGTCGGCGCAGAGGGGGTTGCTGCCCGCGCACGAGGCAACCGGGTTCTGTACTGAGGGCGCGCCGAGAGCATAGGCATGGCTCAGACGGTAATGGCTGCCGCGCAGACGCAAGCCGGCCAGCACCCGCCGGCCCAGCACCGCTTCGTAGTGCACCTGGCCCGTGCCGTTCTGCCAGGTATAGAAATCGCGGTACAGGTCGAGGGCAGCCTCGGTCGCCGGGCCGAAAGCGAGAAACGGCTCCCGGTCGCTCTCAAGGTGGCGGCGGCCCCAGTAGCCGGAGGCTTCGAGGCTACGTGTGGGGCTGAGGCGAATGCGGGCGGCGGCATGCGCGTCGAAGAAGCCGAGGGAGGGGTTGCCAGCATCGACCCTGAAGGAGTCGGCGAGGAGCGAGTCGTTGAGCGGGCCTTCGTAAAAGGCGGCAAGGAGGAACGGGTCGGTGGTATTCCAGTCGTTGAGGAGGCGCTGCACGGGCTGGTAGGCGTAAAGGTCCCACAGACCGACGCGCGCGGCGGTCATGAGGTGGATCTCGCGCGCGCCGTCCAGCTTCAGTTGTACGCGCCCGTTGAGGCTCATCGGGTCGAGCTGCACGTCGAGGGCGCGGGGGGTAGTACCGCCCAGGGTGTGCTCGGCCTGGATGGCGCCGGAAAGCTGGCTGCCCATCTCCGCTCCGAAGCCGGCTTTGTATACCGTCAGGCGTTCGATGGCGAACGGACTGAAGGGGCCGATGACGCTCCCCAGGCTGATTGGGACGAAGACCGGCGCCCCATCCAGCCGCAACGAATGCTCGCCCGATTCGCCGCCCTGCACGTGGATCTCGGCGGTGGCGTCGTTGACGTAGACGCTCGGGATCTGATTGAGGCCGTCGAGGATGTTGGCCGAGGCGCCTTGCGGCGCATTGAGAAACTCCTCCTGCGACACCTCGCCGCTGCCCAGGTCCTCTGAGGGCAGGCGCGTGTAGAAATCGTTGACGACGACGGAGGAGGAGACCTCGTACAGCTCCGGTTGCAGCGCGATCCGGCGGTTCACCGTGCCCTCCGCCGCCACCCAGACCGAATCGACGTGCGGGCGATAGCCGATGAAGGACGTAGTGAGCGCGTAGGCCCCGGATTTCAAGCGGGGGAGGGTAAAACGCCCCGATTCGTTCGTCACCGCGCCGCGCCCATCGCGCAGCATCACATGGGCGTTGGCGAGAGGGGCGCCCGTGTCCCGGTCCACAACCAGGCCGTGCAAGGTGCCGAAGGCGGGCGGCGCTTCGGCCACCTCGGTAATCACGTACAGTCCCGAAGAGGTGCGGTAGAAATCGAGGCCGGTGGCGCGGAGGAGGCAGCGGAGGGCTTCCTCCACCGAAGCCTCTGTCACCGTGCACGACGTCCGCCTCTCCGCCACGAGGGAGGACTCGTAGAGCAGTTGGGCATCCGTCTGGCGAAGGAGGGAGAGGAGGCCCTCTTCGAGTGGGGCGCCGCGCACCGACAGGGTGACGCCATTGGAACTGGACTGCCCCCAGGCCCCCTGCGAGGCCAGCCCGAGCAGCAAGCCCAGGCAGGCGATGCGCCGGAGGAGAACGCAGTGAAAACGAAGCGGCATCGCGGGAACGGGCGCTGACTGAGGGAGGCTACCTTACGAAACAAAAAACGCGCGGGTCCTGACAGCGTCAGCGACCCGCGCGAAAATACTTTCAAACAAAGAAAAAGAAAAGGCAACCTCAGCGAACGGTAGCGTTACTCTGCATACACCTCATAGCCGTTAGCCGTCTCGCGATACCGGAGGCTCGTCGCCGCCGCCAAATCTTCGAGGAGCACATCGAGCTGCCGGGCATCCCGCTTGAGGGTGATGCGGCGCGAAAGCACGTCGGCGTCGGCGTCGATGGCCACGCCGAAGCGGCGCTCGAACTCGGCGAAGACCGAGGCCAGCGTCTGGTCCTCGAAATAGAAGCCGCCCTCGCGCCAGGCCAGGGCCTCGTCGGCAGCGAAGAAAATCGGCTGCGCCGGCGCCTGGTCCGCCCCGGCAACGCGCGTGATCTGGCCGGCCGCCACGATCACACTTTCATTTGCGCCTTTCGGTTGTACCCGCACCTTACCCGAAAGCACGGCAATCGTGCTGGCTTCGTTGAGGTCTTCCCCCCAGCTGCGCACGTTGAAGCGCGTACCGACGACCGTCGCTGTCGTATTGAAGGTCTGCACGACGAACGCGTCGGCGTCGTGGGCTACCTGGAAGAACGCCTCGCCTTTGAGTTCCACCTGCCGCGTATCGGCGAAGAGGCCGTGCCGGTAGACGAGCGTGCTGCCACTGTTGAGTTGCACCGACGAGCCATCGGGGAGGGTGGCGGCGAACGTCTGGCCGACGGGAGCCGTGAGCGTGGTGGGGCGCTGCGTCCACAGGCCCACGGCCACGCCAAAGAGAATGACGATGCACGCGGCGAGGGCTACCCAGCGGGTCGCATGCGGATGAACGAGTTGCAAGGCCGGACGCGCCGCAGGGCGTTCCACGCGCCGCAGGGCCGGCCGGTGGGCGGGCGCCGTGGCGTGCTCCAGGAACGTCCACATCGCTTCGATCCGCGAAGGATCGGGCGCGGGTGCGTCGTCCAGCCGAACATCACCGGTAAGCTGCCAGGTCTCCGCCAGCGCGGCGCGGGGGATCTCCGGATGTTCGGCCAGCCAGGCTTCCATCTCCGGCGGAAGAGAGGGAGTGGTTGACTGCGGGTTCATGATGATATCTTGTCTGGTTCGTACTCGCGGAGGCGAGCACGGAGGTGCTGGAGGGCCAGCACTATGTGGTTGTTCACAGTTTTCGGCGTCAGTCCCATCACGCGGGCAATCTCGTCGTGGCTTAGCCCTTCATAGCGGCTGAGCGTGAAAGCTTCGCGGCGACGCTCGGGCAACTCTGCGATCCAGCGGGTAAGCCGGGCGTCGAGCTGCTTCGCGTCGAGGTGCTGCTCCGTTTGGGCCTCATTCGACGGCTCGTGCAGAGCCTCATCGAGCGAGTCGGTCGCGTGGAGCTTTTTCGCACGCTCATGGTTGAGCGCGTTGTTGCGCACCATCTGGTAGAGCAAAGCTTTCAAAGATCGTTCCGGGTCGATCCGCTCGCGCACCTGCCACACTTTCAGATACACGTCCTGAAGGATGTCATAAGCCGAATCCTCATTTCGCGTAAAGCGCCATGCGTAGCGGAGGAGCGCCTCGTGGGTTGCCTGAAACAGCTCGGCATAGGCCCCACGATCCGAGCGTTGCAGCCCGATGCTCCATTCCCTGAACTTGTCGGACGAAATCGACCGCATATGGTGATTTTGCCGTCGGTGATACTGATACACAAAGGCTGCCCCTAATACCCAAATAGAAGCTCAGGTAATCCCTGAACCTAAACCAATGCTTCACCTGACACCGCCTAACGTCAGGAAGCAGAGGGGGGAGAGGCGAAAACTGAAAGAAGCGTTGAATTCGTTTCGGCGCTGGGTCGAAACAGAAACCCGCAGGTCAGGTAGGCATATTCAACGTTTCCGCTAATGTTCGGTGCGGTTCGCGGGTTCCTCGCTGTACCGACGATGCGCACGAATTAGGCGTGAGGAGTCGTGTCGGCTATGGCCCGTACCCGGACGACGCTTCGCAAACTTCGGGAAAGCCCCGTCATGTTGCCCGAAGGGCTCGTAGCGGCGCCTTTTTTTCGGTGGCCTCGCAGGAAGGAACGACCCATCCTCCGGCACTTATTTCTTTTTGAAGCAGAAGCAACCGTATGTCTTTGTATCAGAGCCGGATTCGTAATTTCTGCATTATCGCCCACATCGACCATGGGAAAAGCACCCTCGCCGACCGGCTGCTGGAACTGACCGGCACACTCTCGCAGCGCGAACTGCAAGAGCAGGTGCTCGACTCAATGGACCTGGAGCGGGAGCGCGGCATCACCATCAAGAGCCACGCCATCCGCATGAATTACAAGGGAGCGGACGGTCATCCTTACGTCCTAAACCTCATCGACACGCCGGGCCACGTCGATTTCAGCTACGAGGTGTCGCGAGCCCTCATGGCGTGCGAAGGCGCCATCCTCGTCGTGGATGCAGCGCAGGGCATTGAGGCCCAAACCATCTCCAACCTCTACCTCGCCCTCGGCCAGGACCTCGAGATCATCCCGGTGATGAACAAGGTGGACCTACCCAGCGCCCACCCGGACGCCGTGGCCCAGTCCATCGAAGAACTCATCGGCGATTCGGCTGAGGACGTGCTGCGGATCAGCGCCAAGACGGGGGAGGGCGTGCCGGCGCTCCTCGAAGAGATCGTCCGCCGCATCCCGCCGCCCAAGGGCGACCCCGACGGCCCCCTTCAGGCGCTCATCTTCGATTCCGTTTTCAACACCTACCGGGGCGCCATCGTCTACGCGCGTGTGTTCGACGGCACCCTCCGGAAAGGGGAGAAGGTGCGCTTCATGGCGACCAAGGAGGAGTACGACGCGGATGAGATCGGCATCCTACGGCTGGGGATGCAGCCGGTGGAGGAGCTGAAGGCGGGCGAAGTGGGCTACGTCATCGGGTCGGTGAAGGACGTGAAGGACGCCCGTGTGGGCGACACCATCACCCACGCTCGGCGGCCCGCTGCAACGTCCATCGCCGGTTTCCGCGAGGTCAAGCCGATGGTCTTCAGCGGCGTCTATCCTGCCGAGTCGGACGATTTCGAAGACCTCCGCTCCTCGCTCGAAAAGCTCCAACTCAACGATGCCTCGCTCACCTACGAGCCCGAGACGTCGGTGGCGCTTGGCTTCGGCTTCCGTTGCGGCTTCCTCGGTCTCCTCCACATGGAGATCATCCAGGAGCGCCTCGACCGCGAGTTCGACCTCGACATCATCACCACCGTCCCCAACGTCAAGTACGAGGTGCTGACCGTGGATGGCAACCTCCTCGTGGTGGACAACCCCAGCACCATGCCGGATGCCGGGCACATTGACGAGGTGCGCGAGCCTTTTGTCAAGGCAGACATCATCATGCCGAGTGAGTATATCGGCAACCTGATGCAACTTTGCCAGGAACGGCGCGGTGTGTACGTCAACACACAATACCTCGACACCGAGCGCGTTAATCTCCAGTACGAACTGCCCCTCGCAGAGATCGTGTTCGATTTCTACGACAAGCTCAAGAGTGTCAGCCGGGGTTATGCCTCGTTCGACTACGAATTCCTCGAATTCCGCAAGAGCGACCTCGTCAAGCTCGACGTGATGATCAACAGCGACCCGGTCGATGCCCTCTCGACCATCGTGCACCGCGACAAGGCGTACGAAATGGGCCGCAAGCTGACGCGCAAGCTGAAGGACCTGATACCGCGCCAGATGTTCGAGGTAGCGCTGCAAGCCTCCATCGGTAGCCGCGTCATCGCACGCGAGACGGTCAAGGCCATGCGAAAAGACGTGACGGCCAAATGCTATGGCGGCGACATCAGCCGTAAGCGCAAGCTGTTGGAGAAGCAAAAGGCGGGCAAGAAGCGGATGAAGCAGGTGGGCAGCGTGGAGGTGCCGCAAGAGGCTTTCCTCGCTGTGCTCTCGATGGAGGACTAAGAGCTACCCGGCAAATTTCGGAAGATGGGGCGTCCGCGTGCTTGCCGGCGGTGCTTGCTTCTTATATTCGAGGCACCCCTTACGACATAGAAAGGACATAATGTATAAGTTTAAGTGGGATCGGGTAACTACAACGGGCGAAACGCCTTATCGGATATGAAAGGTGCGGGTGAGAAGAGGAAAGCGATAGGCGGGAGGCTTGGGGCGCTGCTGCTCCTGGCGCTGTGCCTGGCGACGCCCGTGCTGGGGCAGACGGCGGCGCAACAGCGCAAGTTCGACCTGGCGACGGCCTACCGGTCGGCGCGTTTCCAGGCCGAGGCGCGCCGCATCTTCGACCAGTACGGGCTGTGGGCCAGGCCGCGCAACGCCGACCACCTTCCCTACGTAGGCGACACCCTCCTGGCGTGGATCGACCGCTACATCGTGCGGCCCGAGGAGCCGGCGCCCGAGCCCGAACTACCGCCCATCGAGATCACGAGCGTGACGCTCGTCCCCCGGCTGCAACGCGGCTGGTTCGAGGAGGAGTTCAAGAAAACCAAGTGGGCCTACCTGGGCAGCGCGGGCCGCTTCACGCCGCTCGACACGATGCGCACGCACCGCCTTCGCGCGCTCCTCGAAGCCAAGCACGGACCGCCTTCCGTCACCCTTTCGGAACTGGATCTATCGAAAGATTTAAAGCCGGACGATTACATCCAGTTCGAATATTACTTCGTGCTGAACGATTCCATCCCCTTGATCGTTACAGACCCGAATGGGCCCTTCGACCGTGGCCTGGTTGTTGCATCTGACCGGGCCTACCGGGCTCGCCTGTTCGACCTGCGGCAGGCGTTCCTCGGAGCGATCCTGCTCGAAGAAGCCACGCCCTACGTCGATTACTTCTACCGCTACTCGGATCGAAGCTGGTACCTCGTCGGGTTCGACGGGCGGCGCTTTTTCCGAGAGCGGATTCGGCGGCCCACCCCCATCGGGAGGCGTCCTTTGCTTTCCGATCTCGAAAACTGACCTAAGAGAGCGATACGTTGGCAAGTTTTCTCGAAACGCGTGAGAAGCGCAAGAAGGCGTCGCACAAGGCGAGGTCGAAGGGCACGGCCGTGAAGGGGCAGCAGCCCGGCACCAACGGCAAGGCGAAGCCCGCCCGGCCCCCGAAGAGCAAGACGCGCGAGTGGGTGGACGCCCTCGTCTTTGCCCTCATCGTGATGCTCATCGTGCGGACACTCATCTTCGACCTGTTCCGCATTCCCACGCCGTCGATGGAGAAGAGCCTCCTCATCGGGGATTACCTTTTTGTCTCTAAGCTGCATTACGGGGTGCGCACGCCCCTCACCATTGGCATCCCCTTCACGCAGATCTACCTGAAAGGGATCGACTTGCCCCACACGCGCCTGCCCGGCTTCGACGACGTGGACCGGGGCGATGCCATCGTGTTCAATTACCCCGCCGAAGACAAGCCGGTCGACCGCAAGATGCATTACATCAAGCGCGTGGTGGGCCTGCCGGGCGAGACAATTGAGGTGCGACGGAAGCAGGTGATGGTCAACGGCGAGGCCCTCCCCCTGATGGTAGGAATGCAGCAGTTCTGGGACGTCTACAAGGCCGATCCGCGCTACGTCCTCCCGCAGCCGCTCTTGGAGGAACTGGGCATCGAAGAGGTGCGGCCGACGCAGAATGCCAACCTGATCCGGATTCTGGCGACGGAAGACGCCATCCGTCAGATCGAGGAATCGACGTACATCGCCCGCGTTGAGCCGTACGTGGCGCCCGGCAACGCCGGCTACAGCTCGG
>JAHEMB010000678.1 GCA_024643915.1 Rhodothermaceae bacterium
GGTGGGGTTGCGGCGGTTATGCAGCAGCTCCTCGGCGCCGAGGGCCACGGCAACGTTCCAGTGCTCGCCGTCGTCGGCGTGAGGCACGAGGGCGCGGTAGGGGTGCCGTTGGCCGACGAGGTAGCAACCTGCGAGGTACTCCTGAAACGTGCGGTGGGGGAAGCTATAGGACGTGGGTTGGCGGTGGCGACCGCCGCGCCCCACGAGCAGGCCCGAGCGCTGATCGACGTAATCGAGGAAGGCATTGGCCAGGTCGGTGCGCCCCAGGTAGGCCGGTTGCTCAAGGAGGGTGAGGGCATCGCCCCGGGACAGGTCGAAGTTGTCATGCGCCTCTGGGTCTTCCCGCTCCAGGTCGGGGAGCCCGGCACGGTGGGCCTCATAGGCGAGGCGTTCCATGGCGGCCCGCAGGCGGTTGTCGTCCTTCAGGAAAGCCAGCAGGTCGGGGTCCTCCGTCAGGCCGCGTTCGCCGGCGCGGTGTTTCCGCCATCGGCGGAGCATCACCTCCACGGCGAGGTCATAGAGGCGGACGCGCTCGTGGGGCAGGCTGATCTCCCGCTGATGGATCATCGCCATCGTCGTCAGGAGCATCGGGTTGTCCGACAGCTCGCGCAGCTCGTCCGAAGTGGCCGCCGAAGTCAGGTCCTCCGCTTTGCGTTCCGCTTCTGCCGCATCGACCCGTCCCAAGTCTTTCTGCGCGGTGTACCAGGCGTGGGCGAAGGCTCGCTTTTGCTCGGGGTTGAAAGGCGCGAGGGTGTAGGCGTCGAAGCCCGGCAGGACGGCCTCTTCGACATAGGAGCGGACGCGGCAGGTGACCAGAACGCGGGCGAGGCGGAAGTGCGACAGGACGGCGGCGACGGCGGCGCGGACGCGTTCGCGGAGTCGGTAGGGCACCTCATCGAGGCCATCGAGGACGAGGAGGCAGCGGCCCGCGTCGAAGGCATCGCGCAGGCCGTCCGCGAAGGCCGCCGCTTCGAGGCGGTCGAGGTCAGCCACCGCGAGGTCACGGACGGCGGCGGCGAGGGTAGGAGAATGCCGGTCGCCGGGGAGGGCATTGAGGTCGATAGTGGCCAGGCGGGGAGCGAGGTTGCGCAGGGTGACCAGGACAGGTAGGAGATCGGGAGGGACGCCCTCGGGGGGCGGGGCGCCGTCGAGGAGGGTGTCCGCGAGATTCACCAGGAGCTGGCGGGCGAAGGTACTCTTGCCCGCGCCGGGGTCGCCCAGGAGGGCCAGGCGGTCCGACAGGGCAGCTGCCTGTTGCGCGGGCAGGAGGGGCGGTTCCTCGATGCCTAGACGAAAGAGCGCCTCGTGATCTGCCTGGCGTTTGCGGCGGGGTGCGGCCTCGGGGGAATCCTCCTCAAGGCGCGTGGTGGTGTTAAGGCCGATATAGACCTGGTCGAGGGTGACCTCATCGCCCAGGCCGGTTTCGCCGCCGAGGGCGGGGAGGGGGAGGACGCGGCAGAAGCGGCGGAGGCGGTCGAGGAAGCGGGTGCGCGCGCGGTCGGCCGCGTCGGCGACCGGATCGGGTGGGGCGGCGTAGTAGTTCTCGATGCTGAAAATGTCGCGGGCCTGTGCGGTGGCGATGTTGCGGTTGCCCTTGACGGTGATGGTGCTGTTGACCTGGTTCAGGACGGTCTGGTGCGGGGCGAGGTTGCCCAGGCGGTCGAGCTCGGCGCGGAGCGTCTGGACGAACCAGGCGCGGTCGTTCTCGTCGAGGACCTGGCCGGCCTGGGGGATGACCGCTAGCGCACTGAGGACGGCATCGAGTTCGGCGTGGAGGGCGGGTTCTGCGGTGAGCTCTTCTTCAAGGGCGGCGATGGTGGCTTCCTCGGAGTCGCAAGAATCCTTCCAGCGCTGGATGCGGGTGGCGAGGAGGTTGCTGCCGACGCCTCCGGCGACGCTGCCAAGGGCGAAGAGGGGAGCGAGGTCGCCTTGCTGGGCGGCGTGGAGGACGGGCCAGAGGGTGGTGGCCGAGAGGAAGGCGTAGACGGACTTCGCTTCGAGCGCCTGCATGCGAGCACGCCAGTTCCAGAGGCGTTCGTAGACGGTTTCCTTCCAGGGGGTAAGATCCATGACGGGGAAACAATAAAAGGTGGCGGATTGATAGGCAGGTAATTGCGAAAGACGATCGTTCGTGTTATCTATGAAGAGAGACAAGATGATGGAAAGGAAGCAAAATACAGCAACGATAGGGAATCGTGCGGTAGGCATCAAGCGGGGAGGCACGAAGCGCGGAGGGTGGGGAATGTAACGATTGGTGGGCGTACGTTATAGGAACGCGAAAGAACCTGTCTATAGAGGAAGAGGCGTAGGCATCGGGGGCTGGCATCCTATCGGGTGCGGCCGCGCGTCACTACAGACAGCAAGCAGTACCTTCTTTAATGCAAATCAGCCAGGGAGGTGCGGCATGAAGCGGATCAAGCGAAAGAAAGGTGCAAGGCTTATAGGCAGCGTGCTGGGGCTCCTCGTTGTTGCGGCTATGCTCGGGGGGTGTGGGCCGCGCCCGACGTGTTGCCCGGCCGGCCCGCCCTACGTGCCGGCGTGTTCGGCGGGCTTGTACTACTATTTCCACGGCAACCAGCTCAGCGCGGCGCCGCCGGGGCAGGTCGTGAGCACATCGCCGTGGCGGCACATCGGCAGGGTGCGCCGGGGTGACGGTGCCGGGACGGGAGTCTTGATCCATCCCAACTACGTGCTGACGGCCGCGCACGTCGTCATGAGCAACTTCGACGAGTTCCCCGCACACCCGCCGATCTTCCAACTGGCCCAGGCCTGCACCGACTGCCTGCCCTACGGCTGGGAGACGGCGAACAGAGTATGGGTGCCCGAGGAGTGGATCGACAACATCGGCGGCAGCTACAACACGGCAGAGACGCGGGCCTACG
>JAHEMB010000679.1 GCA_024643915.1 Rhodothermaceae bacterium
GGTAGTTGAACGCGCCGGGCATGATCTGCACGATGAGCGGCCCGACCTGCTGATGCAGTGAGGCGAAGTGGAAATCCTCCATCACCCCCACGACCCGGCCCTGCCGCGTCGTCTCGTCATCGTACCAGGTGATCTCCTCGCCCACCGGCGTCTCCCAGTCGAAAAGCCGCGCCGCCGCCTCATTGAGCAGGAACGCCTCGCCCACGTCGGTAGGGGCGGCGCGCGAGAAGTCCCGCCCCGCCGCCAACTCCACGCCGAGCGTTCGCAAGAAGTCATGGTCGGCGCGCAACTCAGCGACGCTCTGGGCCGCCACATCTCCCCGCCACTGGATCGGGTTCTGGTTGAAGCGCCCGCCCGGCACGTTCGATACGGCGGTGGCGCTGCGCACGCCGGGGTGCTGCCCGATGGCTTCCTTCACCGCCTCGTACCGCTCCCGCATCGTCTCGTCTTTCATCGAGAGCACGACCACCTGCTCCTGGTCGAACCCGAGCGGGCGGCTCGTCAGATAATCGAGTTGGCGCTGGACGACGAGCGTGCCGGTGATGAGGGTGATGGTGATGGCGAACTGAATGACGACGAGCCCTTTCCGAAAGGCCGCTTCGCTCCGCCCGGCGCGCGGCTTGCCCTTGAGCACCTGCACGGGCCGGAACGACGAGAGGTAGAACGCCGGGTAGCTGCCCGCCACCAGCCCCGTCCCCAGCACCACGCCGAGCAGGCCGAGGATGAGCCGGCTGCCGCCCACATCCATCAGGGCCAGGTCGGCGCCGGCGAGGGTGTTGAAGAGGGGCAGCAGCATCTCCGTGAAGGCGAGCGCCGCCACGCCCGCCACCCCACTCAGCAGGAGCGATTCGCCGAGGAACTGCGCGATGAGCTGGCGCCGCTCGGCCCCCACCGCCTTGCGCACCCCCACCTCGCGCGCCCGCTCCATCGATCGCGCCGTGGCCAGGTTCATAAAGTTGATGCAGGCGATAAGCAGGATCAGCAGGGCCGCCGCCGAGAAGGCGTAGACGTACGTGGCGTCGCTGTTCGGCTCCAACTCCCAGCGGATGTTCGAGTGCAGGTGAATGGCGGTCAGACGTTGCAGGCGGAGGCCGAGCCGGCCCTCCGCCATCGCTCGCAGCGTCTCCTCCTGGAAGTCGATGTAGCGAGCGCTCCACGCTGGGAGCTGGGCCTGCAACGCTGCCGGGTCCGCACCTTCAGCCAGGCGGATGTAGTTGTAATGGCCGAAATCGTCCCACGTGAAATAGGCGCTGTTCGGGTTCTGCTGCTTCAGGGTGACGTAGGAGACGAGGAAATCGAAATGGAAGTGCGCGTTTGGTGGGACGTCTTCGAGCACGGCGCCCACCGTCAAATCCGTATCTCCGTTCACCACGATCTGCTTTCCGAGCGGGTCCTCGTCGCCGAAGTACCGGGCGGCGGCGCTCCGGGTGAAGAGGATCTGGCCCGGCACGCGGAGGGCGGCGCGGGCGTCTCCCTGCAAGACGGGGAAAGAGAAGACCTCGAAGAAGGTGCTATCGACGGCGAGAATGTCGCGCTCCTCGAAGTGGCGGTCCTCGTAGCGGAGGGCGTAGGTGGGGCGCGTCAGGCCCGGCCCCCAGAGGGGCGTCAGGCTGGTGCCCGCGTGCACGACGGGCAGGTCCTGCGCCATCGCCAGGGCCATCGGGTGCGGCGTGCGCGTCTGCGGGTTTTCGCTGAACCAGGCGACGCGGTAGACGTCGTCCGCGTTCTCGTGGAAAGCGTCGTAGCTTACCTCGTGGCGCACGTAGAGGGCGATCATCAGGCAGCAGGCCAGCCCCACCGCCAGCCCGGCTACGTTGATGAAGGTGTAGCCGGGCCGCTTCCGCAGGTTGCGCAGCGCGATCTTCAGATAGTTTCTCAGCATCAAGGATTACGTGCGTCGAGCGCGCCGCCGGGAGCCCGGTGGCTCACTCGTTGGCGCGGTAGAGGGTGATGCCCCAGTGGAGCGGGTTGGCGGGCGGGGCGCTGTTCCAGTCGCCGAAAGCGTGGGAGTCGTCCGTCTTGTAATAGAGCACGTAGTCGCCTGCGGGCAGCCGTAGCGTCTCTTCGGCGAGGCGGTTTTTCTGAGCGCCGCCGGCGTGCTCGGTGTCGCGGTAGCGCATCTCCCAGACGGTCCGGTGGCTGCCTTCTGCCTCGATCCAGCCGTAGTCGTAGAGGTCGCCGCCGCTGCCTTCGCCGAGGGCGAGGATGCGGACGCGCGTGTCGCGGTCGAGGGTGAAGCGGAGCCGCTCGCGGGCATGGTCGCGGACGGGGGCGATCTGCGCGAGAATGTTGGGGTTGTCGCGCGCGTCGAAGGTACTGACGCGGCTACGGTCGAAGCCGGAGGCGCCGGGCAGGAGCGTCAGGCCCCAGTACTTGCCGTCAATCGGCGGGGCGCTGTTCCAGTCACCGTAGGCGTGGGAGTCGTCCGTCACGTAGTAAGCGACGTAATCCCCCGCGTCGAGCGTGACGTCTTCGTCGAACAGCCGATTTTTTCCGGCCCCTTCGGCGTGCTCTGTGTCGCGGTAGTCCATCTGCCAGACGGCCCGCCCCGTCTTGGCATCGACGATCCAGCCATAGTCGAACATGTCGCCACTGCGGCCTTCGCCGAGGGCATAGACGCGCACGGGCATCCGCCTTTTGAGGGTGAAGCCGCGCGAGGCGAAGGCGTCGTCACCCTGGCCCGCCAGCCGCACGAAGGCGTCTTTCTCAGGGACGTGCTCGTAGGCGAAAGGCTTGATGCGGGCGCGGTCCGCGTTGCTCCGGGCGCGGAGCGTGAGGCCCCAGAAAGCCGGGTCGTAAGCGGGGGCGGCGTTCCACTCGTTGGCCGCGTGCGAGTCGTCGGTGGCGACGATGGCGGCGTAGCGACCGGCGGGCAGCCTCAG
>JAHEMB010000680.1 GCA_024643915.1 Rhodothermaceae bacterium
CGATGAGCGCGGGCAGCTTCATCTCGATACGCCCCTGGAGGCGAAAGCCTCGGGTAGGGTCCGTGTCCTCTTGCTTTTCGATGATGAGGACATCGACGAGGAAGCGTGGCGGCGTGCGGTCAGCCGTAATCCTGCCTTCGACTTTCTGATCGACCCGGCGGAAGATATTTATTCCAATGAAGACGGGAAGCCGTTCACGCGCTGAGCCATGACGAAGGGAAAAGTCGTGCTCGTGCCTTTCCCATTTGACGACCTGTCGCAGGCAAAAATGCGTCCGGCTGTCTGTCTCACCGATCCTCTCGGTCCTTTCGAGCATGTCGTGTTGGCCTTCATCACGAGCCGCATCCCGGATGCCATAGAATCGAGTGATCTGATTTTTCGGCCTGAGGATGAAGATTTTGCAGGGACGGGGCTGAAAGTCACGTCGGCGCTTCGATTGCATCGTCTCGTTACGGTTTCTCTTTCTCTCATCGAGCGAGAATTGGGCAGGCTCTCCAGTAGTTATCAGCGGCAGGTGGCAGACAAGCTGCGCCTTCTGTTCGATTTGTGATCCGGTAGTCCGAAATGAAGACAACGTTCCAAAGCCTCACCCGGCATACCTTTCGAAGCACCACCTGGCACGGCTGGGTGGGGGCGGGGCTGATTGCTCTCGCGTGGCCGCTCAACTGGTTCCTGCCGGGGCTGCGGACGCACCTGCTGTTCTTCCCCCTTTGGCTCGGCTACGCGCTCGTCGTCGATGCGCTTGTGCTGCGGCGGCGCGGCACGTCCATCCTCTTCCGCTCGCCGAAGGGGTTCGCGATGCTCTTCGCCGTCTCGGCGCCCGTCTGGTGGCTCTTCGAACTGGTCAACGCGCGGACGCAGAACTGGGTCTACCTCGGTGTCGAGGGCTTCTCCGATTTCACCTACGCTGTCCTCTGCACCATCGCTTTCTCCACCGTCGTCCCCGCCGTCTTCGGCACGGCCGAACTCATCCGCAGCTTCGACTGGATCGAGCGCTTCGACGATGGGCCGCACCTCCCCCGCTCCCCCCGCACGGCGCTCGTCCTCCTCGGGATGGGCGCAGTGATGCTGGCGCTCCTGCTCATCTGGCCGACGTACTTCTACCCGTTCGTCTGGGGCGCCCTCTTCTGCCTCATCGAGCCGCTCAACATCGTCCTCGGCCGCCGCTCCCTCTTCGACGACCTGGAACGCGGCGACTGGCGACCCGCCGTCGCCCTGATGACGGGGGCGCTCGTTTGCGGCTTCTTCTGGGAGTTCTGGAATTTCTATTCGTACCCGAAGTGGATCTACCACACGCCCGGCGTCGGCTTCCTCTACGTCTTCGAGATGCCCCTCATCGGCTTCATCGGCTACCTGCCCTTCGCCCTCGAACTCTACGCGATCTTCCACCTCGTCCAGTGGCTCCCCCTGCGCCTGCGGCTTTGAGGGGGTTTCCGGTTTTCCTTTTTCAACCGTAAACCGAGAACCGTAAACCGAAATCCAACTGCCAGTTGTTACAAGACCGATTCCGTTTATCGGCGTGCGCCCTGCTACCTTCACGGCGGCATTCGGGACAAGGAAGAGGAGGACGTGATGAGGACGACGGAACTGGGCAGCACGGGCGTGGAGGCCAGCGCCCTCGGCATCGGGGCCATGCACCTGTCCCTCGAAGGCAGGCCGCCGGAGGACGACGCCATCGGGGTGCTGCACCGCACCCTTGATCTGGGCGTGACGTTCCTCGACACGGCGGATTCGTATTGTCGGAACGAGGAGGACAAGCACCACAACGAGCGCCTCATCCGCAAAGCCCTCGATGCGTATGAGGGCGACACCAGCGGCGTCCTCGTCGCCACCAAAGGCGGCCTCATGCGGCCCGGCGGGCGGTGGACGCGCAACGGCCACCCCGATCACCTGCGCGCGACGATCCGCGAGAGCCACCGCATCTTCGGTGGGCCTATCCAACTCTGGCAGCACCACGCCGCCGACCCCGACGTGCCGCTCGAAGACTCCCTCCGCGCCGCGAAAGAGGCGGTGGAGGAGGGGCTGATTCGCTACGTCGGTGTCTCCAACTATTCGGTCGAGAAGATCAAGCGGGCGCGCGAGGTGGTGGAGGTCGTCTCGGTGCAGAACGAGTACAGCCCGTGGCAGCGCAAGCCCGAGCGCGAAGGCGTGATTGAATACTGCGAGCGGGAGGGCCTCACGTTCCTGCCCTACAGCCCCCTCGGCGGCAAGCGACGGGCGAAAAGCTTCGACGCCTACCCTGCCATCATGGAGATCGCCGAAGGAAAAGGCATCTCGCCGCAGCGCCTCGTGCTGGCGTGGCTCCTCGCCAAATCGCCGTGCATCCTGCCTATCCCCGGCGTCAGCCGCATAGAGACGCTGGTGGACTCAGTGCCCGCCGTGGAAGTGCGCCTGAGCGAAGACGAGGTGCGCCGCATCGACGGGGCAGCGGGGTGATAGAAACGATGAATCGAGGACACGAGCGCGCAGCGCGACTGATGAGCGTAGCGAACTAATCGAAGAAACGAAGATAAACGTGCCGGACTAACGCTCGTCGATTCTTCGTATCCTCGTCTCTTCGATTCCCTTTCTCTACATTTCCTCGAAGTCCCTGACGTTCGCAACGCAAAAATGCATGAGTACAAGAAAGGAAATGAACCGACTGGCGGATGAGCAGAGCCCGTACCTGTTGCAGCATCGGGAGAACCCGGTAGACTGGTATCCGTGGGGCGACGAGGCGTTTGAGAAAGCGCGGCGGGAGGACAAGCCGGTCTTCCTCTCCATCGGCTACTCCACCTGCCACTGGTGCCACGTCATGGCACACGAGTCGTTCGAGGACGAGGAGGTGGCGCGGCTGCTCAACGACGTCTTCGTCTCGATCAAGGTGGACCGGG
>JAHEMB010000050.1 GCA_024643915.1 Rhodothermaceae bacterium
CGCCGCGCCTCTCGGCCCGCTTCCAGGCCAACGACCGGCTGACGCTCACCGGCGCGTGGGGAGTCTACTACCAGGCGCCCACCTACCGCGAGTTGCGCGGCGCTCCCGAGCCGGGCGCCTCCATCCTCGGCGCGCTCAACCGCGATCTCCACGCCCAGCGGTCGATGCAGTTCGTCGGCGTTGGCATAGAGGGAGGAGCCAGCCTCGCGCTCAACGACGAGGCCACTAGTGGCCCCGCCCCGCCGCGCGAAGAAGATGACCTCGCCCACCTCCTCGCTGGCGATGTAGCCGGTGCAGCCCTGGAGTTGCAGAAACGAGCTGGCGGCATAAGCGGAAACGAGGTTGTGTGGCGCCTCGTCCGCGAGGTGGTCAGGCAGTTTGAGATTGCGTAGAATTTCCAGCGCGATGCGCCGGCCACTCGTCTCGTCGCGGAGTTCGAAGCGGACGAGGTTGCCGTCGTCTTTGACGGGCGCTCCCAGCACCAAGGCGATGCGATCCACATCGGCAGCAGAAAAGGTAAACGACATATTTTGCAGCGTACCGTTTACGAAGGAACGTACACGGGCCCGTGCCGGGGGCGGCAGCAGACCGCGTGATGGGCCCGGTGGGGCCTTCGAGGTAGCTGCAAAATAGGCGCTTTACCGCGCAAAAACAACGCGCTTATTGGCCGCGCGCGAGCCAGCCCGACGAGGCGCTGGCCATCTCATCCTGGCCTGGGCGCGCGTCGTGGGAGCGGGGATGGTAGGAGGGGGGGGGCGCGTAGGGTAGGTCTTCCTCAGGGGGCTCGCCTATGGGCATCACATTCAGGGCATGCAGTCCTTTCGGCCCATCGTGCAACTCAAACTCGACGACCTGCCCGGTGCGGAGCGTCTTGAACCGACGTTCGGTATCGATCTGAGTATAATGGACGAAAATGTCGTTCCTTCCCTCGGGGTGCACAAGGAATCCATAGCCTTTTTTCGCGTCGAACCACTTAACGACGCTACGATACACTGTCATGGGGTACCTCCGCCTCTGCGTAGTTGCCTGTAGCCGTATCGGGTGAGTGATTTAGTCGGCTAGCTGGGTGAGCCTCAGGCACGAATTCAGGGGAGCAGCCTAAACCCGAGGACAAATCTCGTTTGAGGTATACTTTTTAGCCACGTTCTCCTTAATAAACAGATATCCTGACATTCTGTCAACCTCGTTACATTTTTATTGGTCTGGTTTGCTCCTTTTTTTGATCTTTTCTACCCCAAAATGAAGGGAGGCGCCAAAACAATACGCAAATATCTTCTGATGTTTGCTCAAAACCCAGCATCGGGGTTCTCTCATATCGCTTCTGAGGTGACCTCTCCAGCGTGAAAAAGGCGGAGGCCGGCGTCCGTCTCCAGGCGTAGCGCCCCGGTCTCTGTCACACCGAGAAGGCGGCCCTGAATAGGGGCTGCGGTGTCGGTGAGGCGCAGGGCAAGGGGCTGGCCGAGTCCGTAGAGCCGACGCTCGTACGCTTTGCTGAGGACATCCTCCCCGTCTTGCAACAGGGCGTCGTACCGACGTTCGAGGTGGAGGAGGAGCGCGGCGAAGAGGGGCGCGCGTGGCACGAGTTGGCCCTTTTCGAGGTGGAGCGACGTGGCTTTCGCTGCCAACTCCGGCGGGAATTTATCCTGGTTGACGTTCAGGCCGATACCGAGGATGACAATAGGGACGGTAGATGCACCGCTCAGGCTGGTTTCGAGCAGCATCCCGCAGCACTTGCGGCCCGCCAGCAGGAGGTCGTTGGGCCATTTGATACGGACCGGGAGCGATGCTACGAAGGGTTCGACGGCCTCGGCCACCGCTACGCTGGCCGCAAGGGTGAGCAGGCCCAGTCGCTCCGGGGGCAAGGGAGGCCGCAGGACGAGAGAGAACGTGAGATTCTGTCCGGCCCGAGCCTGCCACGTCCGCCCCAGCCGCCCGCGCCCAGCCGTCTGATATTCGGCGACGACGACGGCGCCCTCCGGTGCGCCTGCTGCTGCCCAGGCCGCCGCCGCCGTGTTCGTCGAGGCCAGGCGCTCTTCGCCACGCCAGGCTCGGCCGAAGCGCTGCGTTTGCAAGAGGGGCCGTACGTCTTGGATCAGAGACAGCATTGGAGCCGCCGGAAGGCTGTAGGGAAGGATAGGCAGGCCGCGGCCTGCCTTAACGAAGCATTTGCGGCGGTGGAACGGTTTTTGACCCGGCAAAGATGCAAAAGAAACAGTAAGTTACGCCCGCATGAACGAGGCGATACGATGAATCTTCGGCAGTTTTGTATGGTGATCCTGGCCGCTGTGCTGTGGGTCGGTGCTGCGGCGCCGTCACTCGGACAGAACGCCGTCCGCCCCCCCGAGCTCAACGTGCACTATTTCCGGGCCGAGACGGCCTGGCGTACCGGCGGCAGCGTGCTCGAAGCGAAAGCGCGCGTGGACCGCGTGCTGGACGAACTGCCGAATGATGTGGCGGCGCGTAAGCTGCGGGCGCAGGTGCTCTTGACCATGGGCCGCTCTACCGCTGCCCTGGTGGATGCGCGCCGCGCCGTCGAACTGAACCCACAAGATGGCGAGGCGCACCTCATCCTGTGTGAAGCCGCTTTTATGGACGGCGATACCGCCACCGCCGCCCGGGCCCTCGACCGCGCCTCGGCCCTCGTCCTCGAAGACGCCGGCCTCCACATCCGTCTCTCCTGGAACGCCATGCACCTCGGCCAGCTCGACAAGGCCGAGGCCTTTGCCCGCGTGGCCCTCAACCTCGACCCCAACGAAGCCGCGGCCCATTATCAGCTCGCGCGTGTCTTTGTATTAAAGAAGCAACTCGACGAGGCGGCCTCCGTGCTGGCGCGTGGTCTTCGCGCTTCCATCCTTGAACCCGAGGTTATCGCCCGCGACACCGTCCTAGCGCGCGTCCGGGGCCATGAGGAACTGCAAAACCTTTTGGGGCAGTAGGGAGGAAGCGATTGTGTAGGTCGCGTCGCGGGGGGGCTTCACGTCAAGTCGAGAACCGTGACCCGGAAGCGGTGAACCTTTCCTAGATCGTGGCAGGTAGCGTTTGTAGCGCGCTAGACGGATCGGGTGGGATCCGGTATTTTGGGCGCGAGAACGCACCCGATGTCCATTAGCAATGAGCAATTTCGCCAGCTATCCCTGCTGATTGCTCATTGAAAAAATCCTGCTTCCGTCATGATACCCCGTGCCCGTCATCTCCTTTTCCTGCTCGCACTGATCGGATTGCTGGCGGGCTGCCGCTCGGCGGAGACGCTCGTCGAAGATGTTTCTGAGGCGGTGACGGGGCGGCCCGCGTGGGTCGAGGAGGCCGTCATATACGAGTTGTTCGTGCCGGATTTCACTGAGGAGGGCACGTTCCGTGCCGTCATTCCGCGCTTACCTGAACTCAAGGATCTCGGCGTCAACACCATCTGGCTGATGCCCATCCACCCCATCGGCGTGAAGAACAGAAAGAGCGACCTTGGCGCGCTTGGCTCTCCTTACGCTGTCCGCGACTTTTTTGACGTCAACCCCGAGTACGGCACCAAGGACGATTTCCGCGCCCTCGTCGATGCCGTGCACCGCCAGGGGATGCACCTGATCATCGACCTTGTGGCCAACCATACGGCATGGGACAACGCGTGGATCGAGGCACACCCGGACTGGTACACGCAGAACGCACAGGGCGAGATTATCGTGCCAGAGGGTACCGACTGGACCGATGTGGCCGACCTCAACTACGACCATCCGGCGCTTCGTGAGATCATGCGCGAGGCGATGCAGTTCTGGGTGCGCGAGTTCGACATCGACGGCTACCGCTGCGACGTGGCCGAGGCCGTACCGCTCGACTTCTGGGTCGAGGCCATCCCCACCGTGCGCGCCATCAAGCCGGTGCTCATGCTGGCCGAGGGCGCCGACCCGGCCCTACACCGCGCCGGCTTCGACCTGACCTACGCCTGGCCGTTCTACGGGCAACTCAAGCGCGTCTGGGAGGGCGCCTCTGTCTCCACGCTTGCCGACCTCGTGCAGGAAGTGGAAACGGCGCTGCCGGCGGGCGGCCTCCGCCTCCGCTTTATCACCAACCACGACGAGACGGCCTGGGACGCGCCGCCGCCCGCGCTCTTCGGGGGGCAGGAGGGGGCGCAGGCGGCTTTTGTGCTGACGGCCCTCCTGCGCGGCGTGCCGCTCGTCTACAACGGCCAGGAGGTGGGCGTGGCCGAGCCGGTGCCTTTCTTCGAACAGACGCCCTACGACTGGTCACAAGGCGCCGGCGTGCGTGCCTTCTACCGGCGGATCCTCGCCCTGCACAACGAGCACGAGGCGCTACGCGAGGGCACGATGGAGTTGCTGGCGCCGGACGCCGAGGACGTAATGCTCTACGGCCGCACCGCCGGATCGGAGCGCTTCGTCGTTGCCGTCAACGTGCGCGACTATTCCGGCGCGGTCGAACTGCCGGCTGCCTTCGCCGGCACTGTCTTCACCGAGGTGTTGACGAACGAAGCCATCACCGGTCCTTTCCTTGAACTGCCACCCTTCGGCTACCTCATCCTGAAGGCGCGCTGAAAGGGAGGCCTCCGGTTGCTGCTGTTTCCTGCGGTGCTCTTCAAAGGGAGGCGGCTGCGCACAGCAGGGATGCTTTGCCGGGACAACGAGGGGCGGGGCGCAAGCACGACGCGAACCCGCCTTCTCCTTTCCGCTGCGCTACCGAATAGTGCCTAATCGCCGTCGAGGGGGATAGTGAGGGTGAGGCGGGTGCCTTCGCCGGGCGCCGATTCGATGCCGAGGGTGCCGCCAAAAAAGCCCAGGCGCTCGCGCACGTTCTGTAGACCGAAGCGGTTGTTGCCGGTGGCCGCATCCAGGGCGGCGGTCACGTCGAAGCCTGCGCCCTCGTCTACTACCTCAATGCGGAGCGAGCCGTCGGCGCTGTGGAGGCATACCCGCGCGTGATCGGTGCCGGCGTGCTTGGCGGTGTTGAAGAGGAGCTCGCGGATAATTTGGAAGAGAAGGATGCGCATGGCCTCGTCCGGTACGTGCGTCGGCACCGCCTCCACTTCGACGGCCAGGCCGTGGAGGGCGTGCATCTGCCGGGCCAGCCAGCGGAGGGCCACCTCCAGCCCCTCGCCTTGCAGCACGGGCGGGCTCAGATCCACGGTGAGGGTGCGCAGATCGTCTATGGCTTCCCCCAGCAGGGCGCCGATTTCCTGGATCGGCGCCTGCAAGGCCGGGTTCTCGATGTCCTGCCCGAGAAACTCGACCTTCATCCGCGTCCCATAAAGGATCTGCTGCACGTGGTCGTGGAGGATCTGGGCGACGCGGTGGCGCTCGCGCTGCTCGGCGAGGCTGAGGGCTGAGGCGAGCCGGCGTACCTGCCCGGTCCGTTTCTCCACCCGTTCTTCGAGGAGTTCGTTGAAGGTCTCCAATTCCCCCTGTACCGCTTTCCAGGCAGATACGTCGTGGAACGTGGCGATGGCACGGACGATTTCCCCCTCGGCATCGCGGACGGGTGCGGCGTTCACCGAGATCGTCGTCAGGGTCCCGTCGCCCCGGCGGTAGCGCATCTCCTCGTTGCGGATCGTCTCGCCGAAGAGGGCGCGGGTAAGAGGGTACGCTTCGGGGGCATAGGATCGCCCATCCGCGTGTAGGGCGCCGTAGCGTGCGTAGCCGGCGTAATCCTCGGCAGGGAGGAAGGGATGGCGCAGCAGGCGGGCTGCCTCGTTGTTGTGAAAGAGCAACTTCCCCGAAGGCGCCTCGGCGATGAAGACGCCGGAGGGCATCTGTTCGAGTGTGGCTTCGAGGAGGCTTTCGCTTTGCCGCAACGCCTCTTCGGCCCGCTTGCGCCGGTTAACATTGAGCGTGACGCCTACCATCCGTCCTGCCGGGCCCTCGGCGTCGGAGATCACCTGTCCGCGTACGTAAATGTGTTCGGGGGCGGCGCCGGGGAAGTCCACACGGGATTCGTATTCGAGGACGGGATCGCCGCCACGCCGGGTTCTATCAATCACTTGTTGGGCGAGCCGCTGCACGCGATCACGGTCGTCCTCGTGGAGCCATTTGTTGGCTTCCTCCCCCGTGCTGATGGTTTCTTCGACCCGCCCTTCACTGGTGGGGAAGTAGAGGTGGAGGGCATCGGTGCGGAGGTTCCAGTCCCACACCTGGATATCGGCGCCGAGGAGGGCCAGGCGCAGGCGCTCTTCGCTTCGCCGCAGCTTTTCTTGCGCCAGTTTCAACTCCGTGATGGGGATGGAGAGGCCGACGAGCTGGTAGATGCGGCCCGTCTCGTCACGGAGGGGGGAAAGGCGGACGAGCCACCAGGTCTCGCCTTCGAGGCCGGGCATCTGGGTCTCGTATTCCATCGGTGCACCGGAGCGCACACACTGCTGGAAACGGGCGCGGACCTGAGGGGCCATCCCCGGCGGGACGAGATCCTCGATGCTTTTGCCGGGTACCTCTGCCGCCTTGCGACCGGTCAGCCGATCGAGGGCCGAGTTGGCGGTAACGAAGCGGAAGTCGCCGTCTTCAGTAACGTCGAGGACGTAGATGATTTCGTGTACGCCGTCGAAGATGCTGCGGAGGAAGCGCTCCTTTTCGGCCAACTCGCGGGTGCGTTCTGCGACGCGCTCTTCGAGCGTCTCATTGAGGCGATGCAACGTCTGCTCGCGTTCCTGACGGTGGATGGCCGCGCCGAGGGCGCCGGCGGCCACGCGGAGAGCATCGATCTCTTCGGGCGCCCAGGCGTGGCCGCGCTGGCAGTCGTCGAAGCCGATGAAGCCCCACCACGCTCGGTCTTTGAAGACGGGCATGACGGCGATGGAGCGGATGTCCTGGTCCATAAGGAGGGCCTGCTCCTCGGCGGGCAACTCGGCCACAGCTGCGCTGAGGGCCTGCCCGGCGCTGAGAAGTTTTACCCATCGCCCGAACCCGGCGTCCACATAAGGGCAATCCTGGAGGTCGGGGTTCGCCTGCTGCGAGGCGACGCCGGGGGCGGTCCACTCGTAGCGCTGGCTGGTGAGCAGAGTGCCATCGTCGCCGGGGTGGTTCTGAAAAAGGTAGACACGGCTGGCGCCGGTGGCCGTGCCCAGACGCTCCAGCACGCCGTCGATGCTGTCCTCCCACGTGCGTTTCTTCAGAAGCTGCTCGGCGGCGAAGGCGGCGGCGGCGAGGATGGCACTCTGCCGGCTGAGGGCGTCGTAGGGACTCGGCTCGCCGGTCACGTCGCGAGCGACGCCATAAAGCAGGCCGTCCTCGGGAGAAAAAACGACGTTCCACGCAAGGCGGCGGTATGCGCCGTCGGCGCAGCGAAACCGATTCACGAACAAATCGGGCTGCCTGTTGCCTGCCCTCGTTTGCTCAAGGTGGGCATGGGTGGCGGTGCGGTCGTCCTCGTGGACGAAGTCGAGGAGGGGGCGATGGAGCAGGGCAGCGCGCGGATAGCCCAGCGCCTGCTCCCACGCCGGGTTCAGCCGCACGAAGTACCCTTCGGCGTCGGCCACGGCGAGCAGGTCGGCGGCCATCTCAAAAAGGCGATGATCGGCGTGTTCAGTCTTAGTCAGGGCCTGTGCCGGGCGGCCTGCTGCGGTCGGGTTCATCAAGCAAAAGCCTCTGCTCCCTTTACGTATGCCAGTGTAGCTGCTTCAAAGGGAGACCATTAAAAAGGGTGGGGGATGGGGTAACAAAAAAAGCACTGTGTAACTTGCACTCACCTCCGTTCGTCGGAGGGCGAAGGCCCGCGCAGGAAGCGTCCCGCTTCATCGGGTTCGATAGCCTTGTAGTGATTGAGGTTGAGCGCCTTAAGGTGGGGGACCGCCGCACCGTGCAGCAGGTGATCGATGGTGTGCTGAAGCAAAGCGGGCGTGGGCCGCACGTTGCGCTTGGCGAAAGCCCGTTGTACGAACGCTTCCGTCTCATCCCGTGTGGGTGCCGCCGCAAAGCGCGCTTCGAAGTCTTGCCGTATGTTGCGGAGGAGCACGTCCATAGAATACGGGTGCTGCCGGGCCAATGGATCGTAGGAATGAACGAGTAAAGGCCATCGCAGGGTTCCACCGTACCGGGGTTAAGAGGAATGAAACCATCCAGATAAGGGTTTACATAGCGGTGCTCATCGCCGGGCACCTCGGCCATCCCCTGTCGGCAGGCGCCGGCACGGGGTTTTGACTCACGCCGGGCGGGCCGCCTCTTTGGGGTGGCCCGCCTGCAAGCCTATGGAGGTTCATCCATGACCATGCGTACCATCCGAAACGGCGTTGCCCTGTTGCTCACCATCGTCTGCCTGAGCGCCCAGGCAGTGCTGGCCCAGCCGACCCTGGAGTTCCCCCGCGTTAGCCAGCAGGCCAAGGTCAGCCAGCGCGTGGGCCTGACGGACATCACCATCAAGTACCACCGCCCGCTCGTCAAGGACCGCCTCGTCTGGGGCGGCATCGTGCCTTACGGCGAGGTGTGGCGCACGGGCGCAAACGAAAACACCACCATCACCTTCTCCGGTCCCGTGAGCGTCGAAGGGCACGAACTGCCCGCCGGCACTTACGGCCTGCACACCATCCCCGCCGCGCAGGGGAACTGGACGCTCGTTCTCAGCCACAACAACCATCTGTGGGGAAGCTTCCGCTACCAGGAGGACGAGGACGCCCTGCGCGTGCCAGTGACGCCGCGCCCCGCCTCGCACCAGGAGGTCCTGCTGTTCTCCTTCCCCGAAGTGACGGACAACAGCACCACGGTGGTGATGCACTGGGCCGAGCTGGCCGTGCCCATCCGCATTGAGGTCGATACGGAGGAGGCGGTGATGGCCCAACTGCGGAAGGACATCCGGGGCCTCGCCGGCTTCTTCCCGCAGAGCCTGGCGCAGGCCGCCGGCTACACTCTGCAAGCCAACACGCACCACGAGGAAGGAATGGCATGGATCGACCAGGCCATCCAGCGGCAACCGACGTTCGCCAACTACAGCGTCAAGGCGGGCCTGCTGGCCCAACTCGGGCGCGAGGCCGAGGCCGAAGCGCTCATTTCCGAGCACATGGCCACCGCCACGGAGAACGAGGTGAACACCTACGGCTACCAGCTCCTCGGCGCAGGCCAGCTCGACAGCGCCATCGAGATCTTCAAGCACAACGTCGAGGCGAATCCCGATTCGTGGAACACCTACGACAGCCTCGCCGAAGCCTACGCGGCCAAGGGCGAGACGGCGAAGTCCATCGAGTTCTACGAGAAGGCACTGTCCATGGTACAGGACGAAGTCCAGCAGTCGCGCATCAATGGTGTGCTGCAAAACCTGCGCGGGTCGAACTGAGGGTGTTTTCAGAAGCCCGATACTGCGGTGGGGAGACACGTAATAGGAGAAGTCCTGTTACGTGTCTCCTCATTTTTGTGATCGTAGCAGCTCCGTCACCGCCCGGGCCCCTCGGCACGCAACTCCCGGTGCCGTCTTTGTATCTATAACGGTGAACCAACCAGGGAGGAGACCATGATCAGGCATATTAGAGCGAGGCGGGAACAGGGAAGCTGGTGGCTCGTGCGCGACCTCGCCGTTGTCTTCGGCTTGCTGGCTCTACTCATTGGCGGCGTAGTGGCGACGAGCGAGCTGGTGGCGCTCGTGACGGGGCTGCTGGGCTGAGTAGCTCCGCAGAAAACAGCCGGGATGCTGCGGCCACGGTGCTGCACGGCTACGAGCGCGTCCAAATTCGAATAGCGAAGCCCGAAATCCGAAAAGGCATTGATACAGCCGCTATCGGAAATCTGCACCGTTTCGAATTTTGGATTCCGAGTTTACTAAGTCAGTCGCCTGCGGCTCGTGTCGGATTTATGAATGACGGCGTGCCCCCCTCGGCACGGTACCTTCGTACTTCCGCGGGTGTATGTAGGCACAGTTACAGGGCCAAAAGCAGCGGTAATTTTTCCTGAATCCGCGACCGGCCCGGGCTGAAGAGGGAGCAGGAACGGTGCCGGTGGTGTAGATTGGCGCGAAGACGCCAGTCCCCCCGTATGCCCCCTGCCGACCTTTACTTCGAGCCGTCACCCTTTCTTCGCATCGCCCACCTAGAGGCTGATGTGCAGGCCAGCCTGGAAGCGCTTCGGCGCGATGCCTCGCCGGTGCGGCGGGCGCGGGCGGTGGTGGAGGCGGCGCTGGACGATGGCGGGACCTACTACGGCATCAATACCGGCTTCGGCGCGCTCGCCCGCGTCCGCATCGACGCCGACCGGTTGCAGCAGCTACAGCGCAACCTCGTGTTGAGCCACGCCGTCGGCGTGGGCGCCCTTGTGCCCCGGCCCATCTGCCGGCTGATGCTGCAACTCAAGATTCATGCGCTCGGCCTGGGCTTCTCGGGCGTCTCCCTCGACGTGTTTGAGCGGCTGTTGCTTTTCGAGGCGCGCGGCCTGATCCCCGCCGTCCCCAGCCGGGGCAGCGTCGGCGCCTCGGGCGATCTCGCTCCGCTCGCCCACCTCGCCCTCCCCCTCCTCGGCCTCGGTTTCTTCTGGGACGATGCCGGCACGGCCTCGCGCCTCGCCGCCGACGTGCTGAGCGAACACGGTCTCACCCCGATTGAACTGCACCCGAAAGACGGCCTCTCGCTCATCAACGGGACCCAGCTCATGAGCGCCTACGGGGCGCACGTGCTGGCGCGATCGCTGCGCCTCGCCCGCACCGCCGACGTGCTGGCCGGCATGAGCCTGGAAGCCCTGCAAGGCAGCATCAAACCCTTCGACGCGCGCATCCAGGCCGTCCGCCCGCACCCCGGCCAGGCCAAAGTGGCCGCCAACATCCGCCTCCTGCTCACCGACAGCGAAATCCTCGAAGGGCACCGTGACTGTGGGAAGGTGCAGGATCCCTACTGCCTCCGCTGCGTGCCCCAGGTCCACGGCGCCAGCCGCGATGCGCTCGACCACACGTGCAGCGTCGTCGAGACCGAGATCAACGCCGTCACAGACAACCCCCTCGTCTTCCCCGGAGGCGACATCATCAGCGGCGGCAATTTCCACGGGCAGCCCCTCGCCCTTGCCCTCGACTACGCTGCGCTTGCCCTGGCCGAGATGGCTTCGATCTCCGAGCGGCGCATCTACCTCCTCCTCGAAGGCCACGACGGCCTGCCGCGCCTGCTGATGCAGGAGACCGGCATCAACTCCGGCTTCATGATCCCCCAGTACACCGCCGCCGCCCTTGTCTCGGAAAACAAGGTGCTGTGCCACCCCGCCTCGGTCGATTCCATCCCGACGAGCCTGGGGCAGGAGGATCACGTGTCGATGGGCTCGATCAGCGCCCTCAAGCTGTTCACGGTCCTCGAAAACGTTGAGCACGTCCTCGCCATCGAGTTGCTGACGGCGGCGCATGCGCTCGAGCTCCGAGTTCAGCCGCGGGTGGGCGGGGTCGACGAAGAGGCCGAGCATATGCACCTCGGTGCCGCCAACGGTGCCTTGGTCATATCGACGAGGCTGCCGTCGTTC
>JAHEMB010000681.1 GCA_024643915.1 Rhodothermaceae bacterium
ATAAGGCTGCCTGTCCGACTTCGTATAGCTTCGCATTTGACGATGCGACAAGCACCTTCACCTGCCAGACCGACAACCCCAGCGAGTCCAATCCCAACGCCATGGACTATACGATCACCTTTTGCCCGGGAGGTAAGACCGGGTTCTGAGGCGATGAATTTGTTTTCGCAAGCCGCAGTATGATAGACGGCTCGGCACAGTCTACACCCAACAAGTCTGGCGCCCACTACTAACCTGGCGATCAACGGGTGCCCATTTCCCGCAACGGTCGCGCTTCGCACTTGCTTCTTCCTTTCGTCCCGTTCTCCTTTCCTTCACATTGCTGTTTCGACCAGGCAATGCGGTCCTTCATTTAAATCGGTATGCCGCACAACCGATGATACTAGCGCCCCCGGACCGCTTTCTCATAACTCCTGGAACCGAAACGGATTAGATCATGCGCCGCACGCATCCTGTACTGCGCCTCGACGGGGGGCCGGTGTACCTCACACCGCTACAACACGCCAACGTCCACACGCATTTCCGCTGGAACAACGATCCGGAGTTGAACCGCCTCGACAGCGAGGGGCCGGTCGAGCGCGAAGCCTTCGGCGATTTCCTTAAGCGCTTCGACCGCCTGGCGGCCCACCCTTCCACAACGGCGCGCGACTTCGAGATCCACACAGCCGACAGTGCCCTCGTAGGCGTGGCGTTTCTCGACCATATCAACCGGCACGACAAGCGGTGCCGCGTCGGGGTGACGATCTGCGAACGCTCGTGCTGGGGACAGGGCCTCGGCCGCGCGGCCCTCGCCGCCCTCCTGCACCACGCTTTTGTGGACCTGGGCCTGCATCGCATCACGGCGGAGTCGTTCAACTACAACACGGCGTGGCGGCGCCTGCTGGCTTCATTCGGCTTCCGCCGCGAGGGCGCCCAAAGAGACTACCTCTTCCGCGACGGGCGTTACTGGGATAAAGAGAGCTACGCGCTCCTCGAAAGCGAATACCGCCGACGCGCCGTGGCCGCCTAGCCGCGAGCGCCACTCGCTTTCGAACCGGGCGGCGGCGAGAACGTACCACCAGACGCCCTTCCCCCTCGTCTCGCCGCCCGCCGATGGAAACGCCTACTACCCTTCCCCCGAAGGCCACCAGCGGCCTCGCCCCCGCCTTTCTCGCCGAGATCAAGCAGACCTTTCGCCAGCAGCAGGCACACCGCGCCGTCCTCCGAGCGACTTCGGCGGAGACGCGCAAGGCGAAGTTGAAAGACCTGCGCAATGCCATCTTTGCCCGCCGCAAGGATTTTCACGCCGCCCTGGCTGCCGATTTCGGCAAGCCCGCCGAGGAGGTGGACCTGGCAGAGCTGGCCCCTACGCTCATCGAGATCAAGTACGCCCGCAAGCACCTCGCCGGCTGGATGAAGCCGAGGAAGGTTAAGACGCCGCTGCCGCTTTTCGGCACGAAGTCGGAGATACGCTATGAGCCCAAGGGCGTGGGACTTATCATCTCCCCCTGGAACTACCCGATCAACCTCACGCTCGCCCCGCTCGTCGGCGCCGTGTCGGCGGGCTGCCCGGTGATGCTCAAACCATCCGAGTACACACCCAGCGCCGCGCGCCTGCTCAAGGAGATGCTGGCCGACCTTTTCCCTGAAAAGGAGGTGGCGCTTTTTGAGGGCGACGCGGCGGTGGCGCAGGCGCTCCTGAAATTGCCCTTCAACCACATCTATTTCACCGGCAGCCCCGCTGTGGGCAAGCTGGTGATGAAAGCCGCTGCAGAGCACTTGGCCTCCGTCACCCTCGAACTCGGCGGCAAGTCGCCCGTGATTGTCGATGAATCAGCGGACGTGGCCACCGCGGCCAAAGGTATCGCCTTCGGGAAGTTCTCCAACGCCGGGCAAATCTGCATCGCACCGGATCACCTCTACGTGCACCGCAGCCTCCACGACCGCCTCATCGCAGCGCTGCGCGAGGAGATCCATTCCGCTTTCGGCGACGGCACGCACCCTTCCCCAGACTTCGCGCGGATCGTCAACGAAAGGCACCATCGCAGAGTGCAGAATCTGCTCGAAAGAGCCGTCGAGGCGGGCGCGGGGGTGGCGGCCGGCGGCAACACGCAACCCGCCGCACACTACATCGCCCCGACGCTGCTGACTGATGTGCCGGCAAAGACTGAAGTGATGGCGGAGGAAATCTTCGGCCCCCTCCTGCCCGTCCTGCCTTTCGACACGCTCGACGAGGTGCTGGACGACGTCAACAGCCGCCCCAACCCCCTCGCCCTCTACATTTTCAGCAAGAAGCACAAAAACATCGAAAAGGTGCTGAACGGGACGACGGCGGGCGGGACGTGCATCAACGATACACTCCTCCATTTCATCCACCCGGAGCTGCCCTTCGGCGGGGCGGGGTTCAGCGGCATCGGACGCGGCAACGGCCATCACGGCTTCCTAGCCTTCTCAAACGAACGCGGCGTCCTGCGTCAGCGCCTCAAACACGCCCCCCTCCAACTTTTCTACCCCCCCTACACCCCCCGCACTCGAAAGCTGATCGACCTGCTGTTGAAATATTTTTAACTGTCGTGTGGACGTGTGAGGGTCTGGACGTGTGGACGATTGTTATTCTACACCCTCATTCATACGTCTACACCTCGATAGACTAGATCGGAGCAGGCTGTTCAATCGTCCATTCGGAATCCACCAAAGGCAGCGCCCTGTTCGACGGGCGGCGACGGCCCTGCTTCCGCTCTTGCTCGATCTGACGCAGGTATGGATAGAAGTCCACTTCCATCGTGTGCCGCCGTGACTTGACGAAGCGCTTCCAGATCTGCGCCGTCTCTTTATCGATGGCCCGTCGCATGGTCGATTCGTCTGGTAGCCCGGCTTCGCCCACCA
>JAHEMB010000682.1 GCA_024643915.1 Rhodothermaceae bacterium
GCCTGGATGCTGGGCATGATGCGGCGCACCTTGCCGAGGAAGATGTCGCCTAGCGTGCGCTCATGCTCCGGGGTCTCGATGTAGAACTCGGTCAGGTCACCGTTTTCGACGAGGGCTATGCGCGTCTGGTCTTGTTCGGCATGGATGATAATTTCTTTTTTGGCCATGTAAGCTCCGGGCGCACGCCTTCCAGGACCGGGCAACCGGGGAAGGGCCGGGCCTCGCCCACCGCGTTGGCGGGAGGACCGGGTAAAGAACGGGGGCGGGAACGGCAAGACCGGGCGGCGCGATGGGCGCGCAGGGATCGGGCGAGAAAGCGAGAAAAGGCCCTTGGCCTGCGCACGCGGCCCGACGAGAGCGGCCGGTAGCCTGCCCGTCCAGGAGAAGCGTGCAGCACTCCTTGATAAAGAAGAACAACTGGGTGAGAAGGGGCGGCAGCAGCAAAACCTGCCCGCTGCGCCCTATGCGAAAGCTCCGTTGCAAAGTAAAAACGGGGGCGTTTTCGTCGAGTATGGGTTGCACAGTAAATCTCCACCGTCCGTAAAATGATCCCTGTCGTTGAGCGAGTAGTGAATTGCGAAGAGCGAACAGGGTCTCCGGTGCGACGAGGAGGAAGCGGCCCGTACTTGGGCATCTCTTCACCCTTGGCAATTCACCCTTCGCAATTCGCCCATTGCAGGCACCGGGGGCGGCCTCATGCGTAATAAACGAGCCGACGACGATTTTTCCAAGGCGCAATCTCGAAATCCTAGCGAAGCTGAGGCATTCAGTCATCATGCAAGACCCTCTCACGAAAGTAGCGGGCGACGGATCGAAGGCCGGCGAGGCCCCCGTCGTCAAGGCACGCGGCCTCGAAGGCGTCGTCGCGCTCGACTCTGAACTCTCCTTTATCGACGGGCAGCAAGGCACACTCATCTATCGTGGGTACGATATTTTCGACCTGGCCGAGCACACGTCGTTTGAGGAGGTGGCGTACCTGTTGTGGAACGGGAGTCTGCCCAACCAGCAGCAACTCGACGAGGTGAAGGTGCAACTCCGCGCCGAGCGCACCCTCCCGCCGATGATCCTGGACGTGCTGCGGGCCACGCCCGAAGACGCCAATCCGATGGCTGCCCTCCGCACTGCCGTCTCCGCCCTGGCCCACTTCGACGGCGAGGCGGACGACATGAGCCCGGAGGCTAACTACCGCAAGGCCGTCCGCCTAACTGCCCGCACCCCCGCCATCATCGCTGCCTTCGACCGGCTGCGCAAGGGCCAAGAGCCGGTGGCCCCGCTCCGCGACGGCTCCACCGCCCACAACTTCCTGTACATGCTCAACGGCGAGGAGCCCGGCCCGCAGGCCGAGCGCACCTTCGACGTCTGCCTCGTCCTCCATGCCGAGCACGGCCTCAACGCCTCAACCTTCGCCGGACGCGTCATCGGCGCGACGCTCTCGGACATGTATTCGGCTGTGACCGGCGCTATCGGCGGGCTCAAAGGGCCGCTCCACGGCGGCGCCAACATCGAGGTGATGAAGATGCTCCTCGAAATCGACCGCACAGGGGCCGACCCGGCAGACTTTATCCGCAAGAAGCTGGCGAACAAGGAGAAGGTAATGGGCTTCGGGCACCGCGTCTACAAAACGGTGGACCCCCGCGCCACGATCCTGCGGGAGATGGTGGAGGAATTGAGTGAGGAGCGCGACGCCCGCCAGTGGTACGACTACAGTACCGCCATCATGGAGACGATGGCCAGCGAGAAGAGCATCTACCCGAACGTCGATTTCTTCAGCGCCTCGGTCTATTACATGCTCGGCATCGACCCCGACCTCTTCACGCCCATCTTCGCCCTGAGCCGGATGAGTGGCTGGACGGCGCACCTGCTGGAGCAGTGGAAGGAGAACCGCCTCATCCGCCCCCGCGCCGAGTACGTCGGCCCCCGCGACCTGAAGGTGCGGCCCATCGAGCAACGGTGACTTTTCCTCCTTCGATCACGAAAAGGCGCATCGCCTCGCAAAGGGGATGCGCCTTTCGCTTGGGTTTATTGCGGGCGTTCGTCGAGGAAGGAGACGTGGACGTCTTGGGGCTCAGGGCGGAGTTCCGCATGCCGGTCGATGATGCGGGCGCAGGTGTTCCAGCGCAGGATGGCGTCGTCGTTGCCTTCGGGGCTGTGGGCCATGGCCTTGTCGAAGCACGCCATGGCCTGCTGGAACCAGTCGTAGGCGACGTGGCCGGAGCCCGGGCCGCCCCGCTTGAGATGTACCTTCGCCCGCCGTTCGCGGATGATGCCGTCGTAGTAGGTGCGATGGTAGTCGCCCTGCAGCCGGTCCAGCACGCCGCACGCCTGCCGGTACGGTTTGTTGAGCCGCTGCTCGAACTGGTCAGTAAGGGCGAGGAGCAGCATGATGAGTGCTTGCTGGTTCTCGGTCTCGACCTCTAGGATGTCGAGGCAGATGCTCTCGGCCTCCACGGGCTCGTTGAGCAGCCGGTATCGTTCGGCTTTTTCGAGGGCGGCGGGGATGCCTTCTTGCGAGAGGGGCTTGTGCTGAAACATGGGAACCTCAGGGATAGAGAAAGCGATGTGACGTGTGAAACGTGAAACGTGAGGGTGCCGGTAGGGCGCCGGTCCAGTAGGGCACCCTCACGTTTCACATTTCACGTTCATAAACGTACCAGCACCACGGCGGCGGCGAAGGTAACAAGGAGCGCCCCGCCATAGCAGAAAATAACGATGAGCGCCTCAAGATGCTTGAGCTGGAGGCCGTCGTAGAGCGTGAAACGGAAACGGTGCGCCCAGTGGAACATCGCCAGGGTGATGACGGCGAAGAGGAACAGGCGGGCGAGGGGATGCTGCGTGAGGGCGAGGAGGTCGGCATAAT
>JAHEMB010000683.1 GCA_024643915.1 Rhodothermaceae bacterium
ATCGTCAATGGAGTTATTCACACCTTGGCGAATCAAGTCAACGATTCGCCTGAAATACTTGGAACGCTCTTCGGCGTCCGTCATGTAGAAGCGATAGAAGTTCCACCGCCCCGCTCTGCCTGCCAGTGGAGTTTTCAAAGATTTCGCCTGCCGGGGCCTCGTGCAAAAGGCACGAGCCGGGCGGGTTCGTGCGGAAAAGTCTCGCACGCCCGCGCCCAGCTCGTACCCTTCGCGCTCAAACGTCTGTGCCTACTTCAGCAGCACCATGCGCTCGACGAACGCGCCCTCCGGCGTCGTCAAACGGTACAGGTACGTGCCGCTCGGCAGCGACGTGGCGTCGAAGGCCACGGCGTGACGGCCCGCCGCCACCTGGCCCGCCACCAACACCTTCACCTCGCGCCCGAGCAGGTCGTAGACGGCCAGGCGCACCGCTGCGGCCTCGGGCACGGCGAAGCGGATGGTCGTCACCGGGTTGAACGGGTTCGGGTAGTTGCCCTCCAGCGCGAAAGCCTCCGGGCTCTCAGGCTCGCCCTCTGCGGTTGTCAGTCCATGTTTTCCGGCTCCACAAGCTACCCCATAGGCCGGTCCGTCATCGACGGCGGTGTCCTTCTCATTGTGCGGCGTATGCACCTGGAACGACGCCGTGCCGGTGTTACCGCTGGCGTCGGTCGCTGCTACGTGGAGGGTGTAGACCCGCCCGTTGCTGCTGCCGAGGCGCTCGGCACGCAGCTCGGCCGAGCGGCAATCGGCGCCGATCACCATGTCGTTCAGCGTTTTGCCGTCGCCGCCGCTCGCGGCGTCTTCGGGTTCGTCGCTGGTGACTGTGCTGATCGTCACGTCGGACGTGGAGAGACCACCGTCGCACACGTCGCTGGCACTCATGACGAAGCTGGTGATGCCAATGAGGTGGTAGGCATGGTCGGGAGGCCAGAGTACGAGGGGGTTCGCAGCGACCGTGATCGTCGGCTCGGTGGTGTCTTCGACGGTGATGGTTACGTCGTCGGCGTCGGTGCCGCCGTTGCCGTCGTCTACCGTCAGCGTGAGGGTGTGGACGCCCAGCGGCAGCGTGACGGTAGGCGCGGCCTCGGTGGCGAGGACCGCACCACCGGCATCGGTCCAGGAGAAGGTGAGGGGGTCGCCGTCGGGGTCGGACGAACCGCTGCCGTCGAGCGTGACGTCGGCGCCCTGAGGGCCGACGCATTCGGCGGTCTGATCGGCGCCCGCATCGGCGACGGGCGGGGCGTTCGTGGCGCAGGTGGACGTGAGCGGAATCCCGCAGATAGGATCGCCTATAGCCTGGTAGTCCGGCGTGTCGGGCATGCAGAGGTCGTTGCCAGTGAAGGTGCAAGCTCTGGCGTTAGATCCGGCCTGCGCTACGGAAAGGGGGACGATGCCGCTCAGGCTGTTTTCCTGCAAAAAGAACCCGATCAGGGTAAGGCTGCCCAGTTCGTCTGGGATCGGCCCGGTCAGGCTATTCCTACTCAGGTTGAGAAAGACGAGGCGCGACAGCTTGCCCAGTTCCGGAGGGATGGAGCCGTTAAGGTTGTTATTGAATAGAAAGAGCCCGCCCAGGTTTGTCAGGTTGCCTAGTTCGGGGGGAATCGAGCCGTCCAGGTTGTTGCGGCTCAACCAGAGATTACGCAGGCGGCTCATGTTTCCTAGCTCGGGCGGGATGGAGCCGGTCAGACTGTTCGAATCTAGGTTGAGCGTCTGAAGGTTGACAAGCGCCCCCAGTTCGGGCGGTATCGGACCGCTGAGTTGGTTAGAGTTCAGGGTGAGTTCGCCGCCCATGGCCGACAGGTCTCCCAGTTCAGGTGGAAGCGGGCCGCTAAGGTTGTTGTTTCGCAGTATGATGTTCCGAACGGATCCAGATACGCATACCACCCCGAACCAGGCGCAGGGGGTATTGGTCGCCAGCCAACCGGTGTTGTCGGCCCAGTTGGCACCGTCGGTGCTGGTGTAGAGGGCCACGAGGGCGTCGCATTCGGCCTCGGGGAGAGCCGTCTGATCCGCCGGGTTGGCGCAGCCGGTGAACGCTTGGGCCAGGGCCGTCGGCGCCGTCCAGGGCATGAAGGCCAGGCCGGTCAGCAGCAGGAGGCTCAGGAGTCTGATCGTGTTCTTCATGGATTCGCTCGGATGTAGGTGATTAGCTCGCGAAGTTTTCTTCGATAGCGGCTTTCCACGTCGGCGCCTCGTCGATGCGCAGGCGCAGCACCTCGCCGTCGAAGAGCCAGAGGATCAGCTCGTCGCCCTGCTCGTCCCCGCGCACGTCGGCCTGGAGGATGCGGCCGAGCGGAAGGCGGCGGCGGTAGCGCCCGCACCAAGTCCATCCCCGCAGCACGAGGGCGTCGCCCTCCAGCGTAGCGCGGGCGAAGAGGAGCGCCGGATCGCGGAAGGCGAAGCGGCTGCGCAGGCGGGAAGGAGGCGAGGAGGCGACCACGGTGCGGCGCGTCGGTGGAAGGATCTCCCTCCATCCTAACCCAACGGATCTACGGACGTGCGACGAAAGGCTCCGCTCAGGCGACGTGTCGCGTCATTGAAGGGTTATGACGCGTTATCGAAGTGCTCCGATGGCGTGTGCCCGAACGCCTCCCGGAATGCTGTGCTGAAATAGTTGGCGGATCTGTACCCCACCGCGTAGGCGACCTCCGAGACCGTCCCCGCCCGCGCTTGCAAGAGGTGCGAGGCCCGCTCCAGCCGCATCTGCCGGATCAGCTCCGCCGGCGTCTGACCCGTCGCCTCCTTCAACCTACGTTCCAACTGCCGACGGCTCAGCCCCACCTCCTCCGCCAGCGTCCCCACCCCGAACGTGCTCTCCCGCAGCCGCCCCTCAATGACGCCGAGCGCCGCTT
>JAHEMB010000684.1 GCA_024643915.1 Rhodothermaceae bacterium
CAGCCGTAACGCCCTCCTGCTCTCCGGCCAGCTCAACAACCCGAATGACAACGCCGAGAGCTTCAACGTGGGGGTGGAGTACACCTGGAACCGGCTCCTCGTGCTGCGCGGTGGCTACCGCTTCGGCGTGGAGGAGTACGACCTGCCCAGCTTCGGCGTCGGCCTGATCCTGCCGGACTTCATCGACCCGCTCCAGCTTCGCTTCGACTACGGCTTCACCAAGCTTGAACGCCTGGGCGACGTGCACCGGGTGGGGCTGAATGTTGGATTGTGAAATGAGGGAAGGGCGAATAGGGGTTTCTCTCTGCCATTTGCGACTCGCTATTCGCGCTCAACCAGATTTATGATAAAACGCATTCCTTTTCTGTTGCCGTTTTGCCTCGCGCTCGTCGCCCTCGGCGGCGACGGCCTGCTGGGGTCGAAGGACGACGGCACGACCGACGAGATCTTTGAGGCCGGGCGCAACGAGCCGGGGCAGTTCAACGAGGTCGAGTACGTGCCGCTCTTCCCCTTCTTCAGCCAGGCCGGCGACGGCGGCACCCTCCAGGCGCCCACCGACGTGTACGTGGGCTACGACGAGTTCATCTACGTGACGGACGAACGCGGCCTGCACGTGCTGGACCTGGCCGGGCGCGCAGCCAACTTCATCCCCGTCCCTGGCGGCGGCACCTCGGTCATCCAGGATCGCCGGTTCCACGTCTATGTGACGGCCCGTCGCGACACCACGCTCAACGACCGGACGTGGAATCTGCCCGTCGTGCTCCACTACGACGGCGTCACCGAAGGCGCGCCCCGGCTCGTCGATATCATCTGGCACCCGTTCGACGACGACTCGCGCCGCTTCAACCGCCCCGACCCCATCTCCACAGACGAGGGGGTTGAATTCACCGGCGTGGCGGTACTGCCGAACAACAACATCTACGTCTCGCGGCGCGGGCCGGTCAACGTCCTTTCCTCCGTCATCCTGCCGCACAACACGGTGATGGAGTTCAACACCGAAGGGCTCAACACGCAGTCCATCGTCGCGCTCAACCCGACCTTTCCGAGCCTGCGCAGCGCCATCAACCCGGCCGATGTGCTCACGCTCGTGCATCCGCCACAACGCCAGAGCTTCCCGGATGAGAAGCATTTCCTCATCGCCCAGTCGCCGCCGCCCGGCCAGGACCTCGCCTTCCCGGTCCTCTCCATTCGCGCCGTTCTCACCACCGACGGCATCGTCTACCGGCCCGATACGGACAAAATCCAGGTGGCCGGCACGCCCGAGCTGGGCGAGAGCTTCCTCTACGACGAGTTCAAGTTCGAGAACCCGTCCGACCTCGCCTTCGCCGCCGACGGGACGAATTACTTTTTCGTGACGGACGTGGGAACGGACAGCCTCTACGTGTTCACCTCGCGCGGCGTCGAAGGGGTAGCGCCGCCGCCCGGCTCGTCGTCCACCACGCCCGTTATCGTCTCCTTCGGCGGAGAGGGGGACGGGGCCACGCAGTTCCGCAACCCAGAGGGGGTGAGCTACTTCGACCGGATCGTCTACGTGGCCGATACCGGCAATAACCGCCTCTCCCGATTCAGGCTGAACACCGACTTTGAGTAAGGTGCGGCGATGTACCTGCTGGGGCCCGGTTGGCTCCTAAAAGCGTCGCTGCGATAGGCGTAGCTGCGTGCTCGAGGAAGGCGGCAGCCGCCCCGACCTATCTGAGCGGGCGATTCACGCCCTGCTCTGTTTCCTCCCTCCTAGTTCTACGCCGCTTCCTGTAGGCGGCGCGTCGTGGAATCGCGTTCGGTAGGGCAACACCGATAGGCTTGCGTGGAACGGGGGAAAGATCCGGCCCTTCTCTGTACTTTTCCCGGTTATGATCGTAAAATAGCGCGTCGGGGTGAAGGGGGTAATGCGGGCTTACGCTTCTGGAGGTGGCCGGGTGGCAGGCAGGCTGCCGGCAGGTGAACGTGGTGAAGCGACTTATTCTTCTGAGCGGGGTGGGGCTCGTCTTCGCGCTCGGTGCCGGGCGCGTGATAGCGCAGCTCTATGCCTTCAAGCATTACGGCGCAGAGGCCGGCGTTGGCAGCAGCACCGTCCTTGCCTCCGATGCGGAGGGTGCGCTGCTCGTGGGGACGAACGATGGGCTGCTGCGTTTCGACGGGCGCGCCTTCGAGCCGGTGCCGCTCCCTGGCCAGGCTGAGACCCGGGTACTGCGGCTCACGACCGCGCCCGACGGGGCGGTCTGGATTCTGTTGCAGGCGCCCCGCCTCTTGCGCATGGATACGATGAACGTGTTCACCACCGTCCCCTTGCCGGAGTCTTTCGGCACAGACCTGCCGGGTGAACGCTGGTTTCATCGGATGCGCACCGACCCCGCTGGGCGGCTCTGGCTCAATGATAGCGAGGGCGGGCTGTGGTGCTACGACCCTGTCACCACCGCCTGGTCGCGGCGTGGCCTTGCTGGCGTCGATCGGGTGGTGGACTTTTTCTTCGACAAGACTGGAGCACTCTGGCTGGCTTCGCCGGACCGGGTGGGGTGGGTACGGCCGGCGGGGGGCGACTTTGGATCTGTCGAGTGGGTGGTGGCCCTGCCGGAGATCATTCATCTGGGTTGGCATCCCACCCGCCACGCCTGGGTTGGCACCCGGCACGGGGTTTATCTTCTCGACGGGGCTCACGCCCCAAAGCAGGTACTGTCCAGTACGTTCCAGACCTGGCCCCATGGCGCGCTGGTTGTGGATAGCACGGGGCGCATGCTGGTGGCCGGCGGGTCTCTCGGGGGGCCAATTAACCTGTATCGGTTCAGCCCCTCCGGGACGCCCGAACTGGAGGCCATCGGTGTGAGTGGCGTGGTCAGCTATGAATACTCCGGCAT
>JAHEMB010000685.1:0-747 GCA_024643915.1 Rhodothermaceae bacterium
CTTGGTGATGTCGGTGAGGGTGCCGATAAAGCGGGCCGGCTGCCGCGTTTCGCCTTCGCCTTCGAAATACGCCTGGCCTTTGGCCGCTACCCAGCGCTCCTCGCCATCGGGGCGAATGATGCGGTATTCTTCGTGGTAATCGCCGGGCGTGGCTGGATCGAGCGCATCCTGCACCGCTGCATCGATGCGCTCGTGGTCATCCGCGTGGATGAGTTCGAAAACATCTTCGTAGCTGATGCCGTCGCCTTTCACACCGAAAATAGTACGGCAGCGCTCGTCCCAAGAAGCGCGGTTGCTCTCGATATCGAAGTCCCAAGTGCCGGCCTGGGCGGCTTCGAGGGCGAGGCGGCGCTGCTCGGTCATCTCTTCCATGAAGGCCGCCTGCCGCTGCTGCTCGGTGAGGTCCGAGAACGTGATAACGGCACCGATGGCGCCGCCATCGCTGAGGATAGGGGCGGAGGCATAGCGAACGGGGAAGGGCGTGCCGTCGCGCCGCCAGAACATCTCTCCCTCAATCCGCACCGTCTGCCCTTTGTGGTATGCTTTGTAGATGGGGCACGTCTCAACGGGGTAATGGGCGCCGTTGGCATGGCTGTGATGGATGGCCTCGTGCATGTCGCGCCCCAGCAACTCGGCCTCGTCGTCGTAGCCGAGCATGAGAAGGGCAGGCGCGTTGATGAAGGTGCAGTGCCCCTCGGTGTCGATGCCGTAAATCCCCTCATCGGTAGCGTTGAGGAGCATCACCTT
>JAHEMB010000685.1:757-2846 GCA_024643915.1 Rhodothermaceae bacterium
GGCTGCGCGCCTCCACCGCCGCCTGCCGCAACTCGATCTCGGTCATCACCGCCGCCGCGAGGTCTTTCAGCACTTCGATCTCGCGGTCGGCCCAGGCGCGCGGCTTCGTGTCGATGATGCAGAAGCTGCCGAGCCAGGCGCCCTCGTACGTGCGGAGGGGCACGCCGGCGTAGGCCACCACGTTGAGCTCGGGGATGGCGAGGTTCTCGCACACGAGCGTGTCTTCGCGCGCATCCTGGATAATGAGCGGCTCCTCCCGCCCGAGGGTGTGCTGGCAAAACGAGTGCGAAAGCGGCGTCTCGCCCTTACTGGCCCACGGCTCGCCCAGGCCATAGGCGCTCTTGAAATACTGCCGGTTGTGGTCTACGAGGGAGACGAGGGCGACAGGGGCATTGAGGAGTTGTGCCGCCAGCCGCGTAAACCGGTCAAAGCTTTCCTCCGGCCCACTGTCGAGCAGACCCGTGCGCGCCAGCGCCGCGAGCCGCTTCGGGTCGGTCAGGAGGTCTTGAGCGTCATGCGCAGAATCTTTCGCCACGAGAACCTGAAGTGAGATGGTACAACTGAAAGAGATCGCGCTTTAATCGCCGCGCTCCACCGCAAGTTCTGCCCGGAGAGGCCCCTACCCCGGTCCTTCGGCGCAGCGGGGAAATCGGAACAAGGTCTTCAAGTTTCGGGGAGCGGAAAGCGGGGGCGCTGAAAACAAGCGCTCCCCGCTCTAGCGCTCCACGATCTCAGGCTGCCAGGCTGGGGCGCTCCTCTTCCAGTGTCGGGTAATCGACGTAGCCTTCCGCGCCGCCGCCATAGAACGTGTCGGTATCCCAGTCGGCCAGAGGCGCGTCGAGGGCGAAGCGCGCGGGCAGGTCGGGATTGGAGATGAAATAGCGGGCGTAGGCGACGAGGTCGGCGCGGTCAGCGTCGAGCGCGGCCTGACCTTTCTCCCGGTCGAAGCCGCCGGCCACGATGAGCGTGCCCTCATACGCCTCGCGCACGAGCGCCGAAGCTTTGTGGCCACCGGCCAACTCTTTCTCGATGACGTGCAGGTACGCCAGATCGAACTCGTTGAGGGTGCGGGCGACGTAACCGAATGTTTCGCGCACATCGTCGTCGTACATGTCGTTGAAAGTACCGCCGGGCGAGAGGCGCACGCCCACGCGCCGACTATCCCACACGTCGGTCACCGCCTCCACCACCTCGACGAGCAGCCGCGCCCGGTTCTCCAGGGAACCGCCATAATGGTCTTCGCGACGGTTGGTGCTGCTCTCCAGGAACTGGTCGAGGAGGTAGCCATTGGCCGCGTGGATCTCCACGCCGTTGAAGCCCGCCGCCCGCGCACACGCCGCGCCGTGCCGAAACTGCTCGACGACGCCGGCCACCTCGTCCGTCTCCAGGGCACGGGGCGTGACGAACGGTTCCTGCCGCCCGTCGGCCGTCCAGCCCTTGCCCTCGGGGCGGATGCCGGAGGGGGCCACGGGCAGGGCGCCGTCGTGGAACGAGGGGTGCGAGATGCGGCCCACGTGCCAGAGCTGAGCGAAGATGCGGCCTTGCGCCTCGTGCACGGCGCGTGTCACCTGGCGCCAGCCCTCCACCTGCGCCTTCGTGTGGATGCCGGGCGTGTTGGGGTAACCCTGCCCCATCGGATCGACCTGGGTAGCCTCTGTGATGATCAGGCCGGCGGTGGCGCGTTGCCGGTAGTAGCGGGCCTGGAGTTCGTTGGGAATGGTGTCGTAGGCACGGTTGCGCGTCATCGGCGCCATCACGACGCGATTGGGCAGGTCGAGCGTGCCGAGGCGATAAGGATCAAGGAGTTTCATCTATCTGAAAGGTCTGGTTGGCGGGATCGGCCGTTTAGTTGTTGCAACAGGTATTTGGTTACAGATGCCCTCGCCTCATGTTCTCCCCATTTCGCCCCGCCAGCCTTCGTGACGGATGTTTCACCTAGATTGGCTGTCCCCAAGCAGACCGCGCCCTTCGCCCTTCTTGAGGGGAGACAGGCCGGTGGAACGGATGTGGAACCGACCAGAGGGATGTGCGGAGGACCAGCACAACCGTGGCGGCGCAGGTGCCATTCAGCACCCCATCCCCCTGCTCG
>JAHEMB010000686.1 GCA_024643915.1 Rhodothermaceae bacterium
TGACTACAACAACTGCGAATTCACCTACGACCCCTTCCCGTCCGATCCTGACCGGGACTGCGGCCTGGGGTTGGAGGTGGAGGTACGCATGTACCAGTGGGCCAACCCGCTCGCCGAGGATGCCATTTTCCTCATCTACAAGATCACCAACAAGAGCGAGAAGGACCTCGAAAACGTCATCTTTGGCATGTGGGGTGATCCTCACATCGGCGGCCCGGCCAACTGGCAGGACGACCTCGCTTTCTTCGATAGGGACCTGAACATGGTCTACGCCTGGGACGACGACCGGCGCTCGGACGTTGCGGGCCAGGAGCCGGGCTATTTCGGCTACAAGTTCCTCGAAAGCCCCGGCCTGGGCACGGAAATCATCGATGGCCAGACGTTCCCCGGCGACGGGATCGACAACGACAACGACGGCCTGGTGGACGAGTCGTGGACCGACGGGCTGGATAACGACGGCGACTGGGACCCCGAGCTGCACGATGTGGGCCAGGACGGCATCCCCGGCACGGGCGACCTGGGCGAGGGCGACGGCGTGCCCACGGCCGGCAGCCTCTTCGACATCACCAAGCCCGGCGAACCCAACTTCGAGTTCACCGACATCGACGAGAGCGACATGATCGGCCTGACGTCTTTCGCCTCGCCTCCTTTCGCCGGCAACCGCATCTCGAACGACGACCGCGTGTGGCAGACCGTGCAGCCCGGCAAGTTCGAGGAGGTGCCCACCGAGCCGGGCGACTACGTTTTCCTCTACGCCTCCGGCCCCCTCGGGCTGCGTGCGGGCGAGACGAAGCGGTTCTCCATCGCCCTCATTGTCGGCGAGAGCCTGGAGGATCTGCTCCTCAATGCCGAGACCGTGCAGCAGATCTACGATGTGGGCTACCGTTTCGCCCGCCCGCCCGACAAGCCCCACGTCCGCGCCGTGCCGGGCGATAAGAAGGTGACGCTCTACTGGGACGGCCGCGCCGAGAACTCGGTCGATCCCCTGACGAACGAAAAAGACTTCGAGGGCTACGTCATTTATCGCTCGACCGACTCCGAATTCAGCGACCAGCAGAACATCACGGACATCAACGGCACGGCTTTCCTCTACACGCCCCTCAAGACCGTGCGCGGCGTGGAGGCGAAGTTCGATCTGAAGAACGGCCTCACCGGCCCCTCGCCCGTGCCCTTCCCCCGGCGCGGGGTGGCCTACGACCTGGGCGACGACACCGGCCTCTTCCACACCTTCGTCGATTCCAACAACGTCATCAACGGCCAGCAGTACTTCTACACCGTCGTCGCCTACGACCGGGGCTTCCTCGGCGATGCGGGCGAGCTGGGTTTTGCGGGTGGCATCCCGCCCAGCGAGACGAACAAGACCATCACGTACGATCCCACCACCGACACGTACATCTTTGACGTGAACACGGTGACGGTGACGCCCCGTCCTAAAGTGGCAGGCTACGTGCCCCCCGTCATCGAAGGCGGCGTAGGCCACCCGGCAGGCGCCGGCACGGGCGACGTCACCATCGAAATCGTCGATCCCCTCGCGGTGGAAGACGGTAACACGTACCGCGTGACGTTCGCGCGGGTGAACGATCAACTCGCCTATTCGATCATCGATGAGAAGCCCGTGGAGGTGACGCTCACCAACGCGGCGGGCAAGGCCACGAGCCTGGGGTTCTCCAACATCGTCCCCGAATCTTTCGTGCTGCGGACGGCCTCCGGGCAGACGCTGCAGCCAGGGCAGGACTATGATCTCAATCCGGAGACCGGCTCCGTTTTCGTGCAGGGCAACATCGGCGGCGAGGTCATCGCAACGTTCACTTATATGCCCGTTAGCAACAGCACACTCCTTGCGAACGAGGAAGGCAACCCCGTTTTCGACGGACTGCACGTCTTCCTAGATGATGACGCGCTCGGCGTCGATTCGGTCGAGACGGGTTGGGTGCAGGGCGGCGACGGGCTGGGCTTCGGGGTGGGGCTTGCTTCGGCCGGCCCGCGGCCTTTCACGCGCCTCCCCGCCGATTATGAGGTGCGCTTCTCGAACAGCACGGAGACGGTTAGCTTGGGCAACAGCCTGGAACTGCCCTTCAGCGTCTTCAACCTGACGCGGGCTCAGCAGAAGATCGACCTCTTCACGCCCGACCTTGACCGGGACGGCGTATGGGACGTCAACGAGCCGATCATCTTCATCGAGGACGTGAACGGCAGCCAGGTAGGCACGTGGCAAGTGGCCTTGCAGGGCACCGCCGCGCCCGGCGCTGGCGCCGTCTTCTTCCTGGCGACCAACAAGCCGTTCAGCACCTCGGACACGTTCACCTTCACCACGCGCGCCGCCGGCACCGACGCTCAGCTCGTCCAGCAGGAGATGCGCGACATCTACGTGGTGCCTAACCCGTACGTCGCCACCAACGTGTTCGAGCCGAACAACCCCATTGCCCGCACCCAGCGCGGCGAGCGGCGCCTGTACTTCGCCAACGTGCCGCAGCGGTGCACCATCCGCATCTATACCCTGGCCGGCGAACTGGTCGATGTCGTCGAGCACGAAAGCACGATTGACGACGGCAAGGCCTTCTGGGACCTGCGGACAAAGGACAACATGAACATCGCCTACGGCCTCTACCTGTTCCACGTCGAATCCGACGAGGGCACGTTCACGGGCAAGTTCGCGGTCATTAAATAGGAATGGAAGAAGGGAAGAGTGGAAGATTTTTTCCTCATCCATTCCTCCATTCTTCCGCTCTTCCATTCCCGTCAAGAAGGGAACGACATGAAACGCACGCTACTGCTACTTCTTGCCCTCGCCCTGCTGCCTGCCCTCGCGCTGGCACAGACGACCGATGAGCCGGACCGGGGCACC
>JAHEMB010000051.1:0-3694 GCA_024643915.1 Rhodothermaceae bacterium
CCGGCTGTGCCGCGCCGCGCGAAGCCGTGCGTGCCCCGGTTTCGGGCGCCCCCGCCGCCTGGATGCCCTTCTACAACGCCTCCATCTTCGACGCCGCCGTGTTCGAGCCGGGCGAAGTAGCGACCCTGCCCAGCGTCACCGCCGACTCGCTCACCGCCGTCACCTGGACTGGATATGCCAGCAGCTACGTCCCCGGCGACACGCTCCGCTTCACCTGGGGTACTGTGTGGGTGACGCTCGTGCCGCAGGTGCAGGCAGCCTGCCGGGGGTTTGCGGGCGACTCGACAGCCCTGCGGCTGCGGCTTCAGCAACTCCTCGGCCTACCGCCCGATGGCGAGACGCGCCTCTTCGCCACCTTCCGCGTGGCCACCGACGACGTCTTCCGACCCTGCACCAACCCCTCGCTCGCCACCACCGCCTGCGGCGAGACCTTCCCGCTCGACGTGTCCGAAGCGCACGTGGCCTGGGTCTCCGAGCAGATGCTCAGTTCCTATCAGGTCCCCGACGGCTACCCGTGGACGCGGCTGGGCTACACCTACGACTGGAATCCCACCACCCCGGAGGTGGGCGCCTTTGAGTACGTGGTGAAGAAGAACGCGCTCGTCCGCGTCCTGGCCGTGGCGACGACCGAAGATTATTGCCGTCCTGCTCCCTGAGAACGTTCTGCGTATGCCGTTCCCACGCCTCCTGCTGCTCAGCAATTCGACCAACCCAGGCGAGCCGTTCCTCGAACATGCTCTCGGCTTCATCCGAGATTTCCTGGGATCCGATGCCGGGCGCGTGCTGTTCGTGCCCTTCGCCGGCGTCACCACATCTTATGATGATCTCACCACGGCCGTACGACAACGGTTCGAGGGGGTGGGCTATGGCGTGGACGCCCTCCACGAAGCCTCCGATCCGGTCGAAGCCGTGGCGCGCGCCGAGGCCATCGTGGTGAGCGGCGGCAACACGTTCCACCTCGTGGGCGGGCTGTACGAGGCCGGCGTAATGGACGCCATCCGGGCGCGGGTGCAGGCCGGCGTGCCTTACGTCGGCTGGAGCGCCGGGGCCAACATCGCCTGCCCCACGTTGCGGACGACCAACGATATGCCCATCGTCGAGCCGCCCTCGTTTCGCACGCTCGGCCTGGTGCCGTTCCAGATCAACCCGCACTACACCGACGCCCACCCCGAGCACCACATGGGCGAGACGCGGGACGACCGCCTCGCCGAGTTCACGCGCGCCAACCCCGGCGTGTACGTGGTGGGCCTGCGCGAGGGCAGCCTCCTCCGCATCGAAGGCGGCACGATCCGCCTGCTCGGCCCCCGCCCCGCGCGTATCTTCCTCGAAGGCCGAGACCCGCAGGAGCACGCCCCCGGCGACACGCTTCAGTTTCTATGGACAGGCCCGACCCCCTGACGACCCGCATGGCTGTTCCTATGCCGCCCGAATCCCGCGAATGGGAAGCACTCGCGCCTTTCTGGATTGAGCGCTGCCGGGCCGGGGAGTCGAACCGCGCCGGGATGCTTGATGCCTGGATGCTGCGCGTCCTCGGCGACGTGGCCGGCCTGCACGTCATCGACCTTGGCTGCGGTGAGGGCCGCTTCTGCCGTATGCTCGCCCAGCGCAGCGCCCATGTGCTGGGGGTGGACCTGTGCCGTCCCCTCCTCGAAGCGGCCCGGCAGGCCAGCCGTAGCGACCGGGAACGCTACCTGCTCGGCGACATGCAACAGTTAGACGAGGTGCCCGGCGCCATCTTCGATCTGGCGGTGAGCTATGTCAGCCTGGTCGATGTGCCCGACCTGGACCGGGCCGTGGCCGAGGCGGCCCGCGTACTCAAGCCAGGGGGGCGCTTCGTCGTAAGCAACCTCGCCCCGATGGCTACGGCAACGAACGCGCGCCTCGCCGAGGCCGACGGCGCCCGCATCGCCCTGCGCGTCGATCAGTACTTCGACGAGGCGACGCGGGTGATGCACTTCGGGCGCCACCACCTGACCAACTACCATCGGACGCTCACCACCTACCTCAACACGTTCATAGGGGCGGGTTTTCTTCTCAGAGGCTTCTTCGAGCCCTATCCGACTGAGGAAGGCGTTGAGCGTTATCCCAAGCTAGCCAACGAACTGCGGGCCCCCTCGTTCGTCCTTTTCGACCTGGAGAAGGCCGGTTGAACAGCAGAGAGCGCCTGACCGATAGACCACAAGACGAGAGGATGGAAGTGCAGCTAGACAGCGTCGAAGTGCGGGTGTTGGGCGTGCTCATCGAGAAGCACCTCAGCACGCCGGATTATTACCCGATGACTCCCAACGCGCTGCGGCAGGCGTGCAATCAGAAGACCAACCGCGACCCCGTAATGGACCTCGGCGAGGGCGCGGTGATGGGGGCCCTCGAAAGTCTCCAGCGGAAGCGGCTGGTGGGCACGGTGAGCGGGGCAGGCAGCCGGGCCGTCAAGTACCGCCACGCTGTGGTGGAAGCCCTCCGCCTGGCTACGCCCGAGTTGGCCCTCCTGGCCTCCCTCCTGCTGCGCGGGCCGCAGACGGTGGGCGAGTTGCGCGGGCGCACCGCCCGAATGCACGCCTTCGAAACCCTTGAAGAAGTAGAGGCCCACCTCGACGCCCTCGCGGAACGACCGGACCCTCTCGTGACGCAATTGCCCCTTCAGCCGGGGCGTAAGGAGGCCCGCCACATCCATCTGCTCAGCGGCGAGCCCTCGGCTGAGATGCTCGAAGGCGGGGTCGCTTCGCGTGGGCCGCAGAACCTCTCGCAGTTGGAAGAGGAAGTGGCGCGGCTACGTGAGGAACTGGACACGTTGAGAGAAGCCTTCGACGCCTTCCGAGCACAGTTCGAGTAGCGACCCGCGAAAATTGACGGGCCGGGCCGCGCTGCCGTATCATGTTGAGGCAACAGAGCATAGACGTAGAAAGAATCCTGGCCCTCAGCTGATCAAATTGTCAACCCAATCATTCCCCCTCCTCCCATGCATCGCTTACTTCCCGTACTCATGCTGATCCTGTTCGCCGGCTGCGAGGCCTCGGCCCAGCTCGAAACCGACGAGGCGCCGCGCGAGGTGCGGGCCTACACCATAGACGAATTCCTCGGCACTACCAACTACAGCGGCGCCTCCTTCTCGCCGGACAACGGCAAGCTCCTCGTCAGCAGCAACGCCACGGGCATCTACAACGCCTACGCCCTGCCGGTGGAGGGCGGCCCGCCCGAGCAGCTCACCAACTCCACCGAGGACGCTGTATTCACACGGGGCTACTTCCCCAATGACGAGCGCTTCCTCTACGAGAGCGATGAGGGCGGCAATGAACTCGATCATATCTACGTCCGCGAGACCGACGGCACAGTGAAGGACCTCACGCCCGGCGAGGGCCACAAGGCCACCTTCTACGGCTGGAACCGCGACGACAGCGCCTTTTTCGTTGGCACCAACGAACGCGACCAGCGCTTCTTCGACGTCTACCGCTACGACCCGGCGACCTACGAGCGTGAGCTGATCTACCAGAATGACGAGGGCCTCAACTTCAACGACATCTCGACCGATGGCCGCTACATCGTCCTCTCCAAAACCGTCACCAACGCCGACAGCGACCTCTACCTCTACGACCGCGAGACGGGCGAGACGACCCTGCTGACGGACGACGAGGAGCCGGTGCAGAACAGCGCTCAGACTTTCAGCCCGGACGGCGGGCACCTCTACTACACCACCGAC
>JAHEMB010000051.1:3704-11281 GCA_024643915.1 Rhodothermaceae bacterium
TCAGCATTTCGCGGGACGAGCAGCACCTGGCTTTCTACGCCAGCAGCGCGCGGATGCCGAGCGACCTTTTTTACTACGAGATGGGGACGGACGCGCCGAAGCAACTCACCACGTCGCTCAACAAAGCTATCGATCCCGCTGATCTGGTGGAGGGCAGGGTGGTGCGCTTCGCTTCGTACGACGGCGTGGAGATCCCCGGCATCCTCTACCGGCCGCACCAGGCCGGGCCGGACGCCCAGGTGCCCGCCCTCGTGTGGGTGCACGGCGGGCCGGGCGGGCAGAGTCGGGTCGGCTACAGCGCCCTCGTGCAGTACCTCGTCAACCACGGCTATGCCGTCTACGCCATCAACAACCGAGGCTCCAGCGGCTACGGCAAAACCTTCTTCCACCTCGACGACCGCAAGCACGGCGACGCCGACCTCGACGACGTGGTGGAGAGCAAGACGATGCTGGCCGAGACCGGCTTCGTCGATGCCGAGCGCATCGGCATCCTCGGCGGCAGCTACGGCGGCTACATGACGCTCGCCGCCCTCACCTTCCGCCCCGACGCCTTCGACGTGGGTGTGGACCTATTTGGCATCTCTAACTGGCACCGGACGGTCAACAGCATCCCCCCCTGGTGGACCTCCTTTCGCGACGCTCTCGAACAGGAGATGGGGCCGTTCGACGACGAGGACTTCTTCAAGGCCAAGTCGCCCCTCTTCCACGCCGAGAAGATCGTGAAGCCGCTCATGGTCCTGCAGGGCGCCAACGACCCGCGCGTGCTGCAAGTCGAGTCCGACGAGATCGTCGAGGCCGTCAAGGCCAACGGTGTACCCGTCGAGTACGTCGTTTTCGACGACGAGGGGCACGGGTTCGTCAAGAAAGAGAACCAGGCGCGCGGCTACAAAGCCATCCTCGATTTCCTCGACACGTACCTCAAGAATCCCCCGCAGGTGACGCCGACGGAGGGGTGATGCGTGAGGAGCCTGCTCCGATTCAGTCTCTCGGAGTGAGGGTGCCTGAATAAACCTTTGCAGCACAGCACCCCTCCCCCTTCTCCACGAAGGGGGAATCTCGTTCGGAACGCACGTGGAGAACGAGCAGGGGGATGGTGTGCCGAATGGTGCCACCAATCCGCACAAAGCGCCATCCCTCGGCACCTCCCTCCGGGCCGGCTCCACGTTTGTTGTTCTCAATCTATAGCCTAAAAAAGAGCCGTTCATGCGACGAAGTAAAGGACACTCGTTTATTTGGGCATCCGTGCTTTTCCTTTTCGCGGCGGTGCCGGCGCAGGGGCAGGAAGGCGTGAGCGAAAAGATCGGGCCGGGGGTGGCCGAGGCGGTGCGGGCGCGGGGCGCGGCGCGCGTGGTGGTGGCCCTCGTCGAGCCGCCTGCGCTCCAGAAGCAGGCGACGAACCTGCCGGCGCTGCGGGCCGAGACGGCACGGCTGCAAGACGCGGTCCTGGCGACGCTCCGCGCCGAAGACTTCGAGGCGGCGCTGCGCTTCGAGGCGGTGCCGGCGTTGGCGGGCACAGTGCGTTCGGCGGCGGGGCTAGCGGTGCTCGAAGCGCACCCCGGCGTGCTGCGCGTGGATCTCGACGTCGGCGGCGGCGGCGGCCTTGATACCAGCGTGCCCCTCGTCCGCGCCAACGCGTGGCATGATCAGGGCGTCACCGGCGCGGGGGTGGTGGTGGCCGTCCTCGACAGCGGCCTTGATACCGACCACGACGACCTCGGCGACGACCTCATCCACCAGGCCTGCTTCCTCGACTTCGGCGGCAGTGGGCGCTGCCCCAACGGAAACACGCGTCAGTTGGGCACCGGGGCTGCCGAGGACGATCACGGGCACGGCACCAACGTCACGGGCATCATCACCGCCGGGGGCGTGCGCAGCAGCGCGGGCGTGGCGCCGGACGCCGAGGTCGTCGCCCTCAAGGTCCTCGACGGGACCAACTCGTTCGCCTTTTTCTCCGAGATCGTCGCCGCGCTCGATTACCTCATCGCCAACCCGCAACTCGGCGTGCGCGTGATCAACATGAGCCTGGGCACGAACGCGCTTTTCAGCGGGACGTGCGACAACGCCGCGTCCTTCACCATCGCAGGGTCGCGGGCCATCAACACGCTGCGGGCCAACGGCATCCTCGCCTTCGCCTCCTCTATGAACAACGGCAACAAAGGGCAGATGGCTGTGCCCGCGTGCCTACGCAATGTCCTCGCCGTCGGCGCCACGGACGACTTCGACAGCGTGGCGGGCTTCACCAACAGCAACAACGCACTCGCCCTCATGGCGCCTGGCGTGGGCATCGTCTCGACCGGCCGGGGCAACAGCACCTCCAGCTTCAGCGGCACCAGCCAGGCCGCCCCGCACGCGGCAGGCTGCGCGGCCCTCCTCCTCGAAGCCGGGGCCGCCGCCATGCCCGACCAGCTAGAATCGATTCTGCTCGACTCACCCACCGCCGTCACCGACCCCGGCAACGGCGGCGCCTTTCCGCGCCTCGACTGCTTCTCCTCCGTCGCTGTGGGGGTGGAGGACGCGCCGACGCGGCCGGCAGGGTTTGCGCTCTCTGAAGCCTACCCCAACCCCTTTAATCCTTCTACCACCTTCGCCCTCACACTGACCCAGCCGCAACACGTTCGCGCCGAGGCATTCGACGTGATGGGGCGGCGCGTAGCCGTGTTGCACGACGCCCGCCTCGCCCCGGGCCGCCATACGTTCCGGTTCGCCGCCGAAGGGCTGGCAAGTGGGACATACCTGATCCGCATGGCCGGTGAGCAGTTCACGGTCTCGCGCGCGGTGCTGCTGGCGAAGTGACGCCGTCCCTCATCATTGACAATCACGACGATGGACTACCAGCGCATCCTCGAAGAGATCGCCGACGAGGTGCGGGGTGAGGTGGGGAAGGGGCACGTGGCCAGCTACATCCCCGCCCTCGCCGGGGTGCTGCCCGGAAAGTTCGGCATGGCAGTGCGGACGCTTCGGGGCCAGGCCTTTGCCGTAGGCGATGCCGCCGAGATGTTCTCCATTCAGAGCATCTCCAAGGTCTTCGCCCTCACCCTCGCCATGCAATACGAGGGCGAGACGCTTTTCGAGCGCGTGGGGCGCGAGCCGTCGGGCAACCCGTTCAACTCGCTCGTGCAACTCGAATACGAGCACGGCATCCCACGCAACCCCTTCATCAACGCCGGCGCCCTCGTCGTCACCGACTGCCTGCTCTCCCACACCGCCGACGCCAAGGCCGTCCTCCTCGACTTCGTCCGCCGCCTCTCCGGCAATGCGGAAATCGCCTACGACGAGGAGGTGGCGCGCTCCGAGAAGGCTACCGGCCAGCGCAACGCCGCACTCGCCTATTTCCTGAAGAGTTTCGGCAACCTGAAGAACAACGTGGAGGCCGTGCTGGATGCTTATTTCTACCAGTGCGCGCTGCGGATGAGCTGCGAGGGCCTGGCGCGGGCGTTCCTCTACCTGGCGAATGAAGGCGTGGTGCCGGCCACAGGCGAGCGCCTGCTGACCAAAAGCCTCACCAAACGCATCAACGCCCTGCTGCTGACGGGAGGCACCTACGACGCCGTCGGCGACTTCGCCTACCGGGTGGGGCTGCCGGGCAAGAGCGGCGTGGGCGGCGGCATCGCGGCCCTCATGCCGGGCGAGTTGGGCGTGTGCGTGTGGGCGCCCGAGTTGAACCCCTCCGGCAACTCCCTCATCGGCACCCTCGCCCTGGAACTGTTCACCACGAAGACGGGGCGGTCAATTTTTTGATAGACCAGCGCGGCGCTGATGTGTAAGTTGGCGTAGGCCCTTTTCGCTGCTTCCGAACGACCATGCCGCCTCGCCTCGCCCGCCTTTCCCTGCTGATCCTCATGACGACTCTTTCCGTCGCGCCGGTCCTTGCCCAGGCGCCGCCCGGCTTCGAAGCGGCGTGGCAGCCGATCCGCGCCTTCTATACCGAGGGTCTGGAAGAAAACGGTATCGTCGGCAGCAGCCTCGTTTTGCTGCACGACGGCGCGGTGCTGGCGGAGGAATACTACGGCTTTGCCGACCTCGAAACGCAGCGCCGGGTTGATGCCAACACGATCTACCACTGGGCCTCCATCACCAAGACCTTCACCGGCATCGCCCTCCTCCAGCTCCGCGACAGGGGGTTACTGAGCCTGGACGACCCCGTCGTGGCGTACCTGCCCGAGCTTAAAAAAGTGCACAACCCGTTCGGGCCGATGGAAGCCATTACGCTGCGCCACCTGCTCAGCCATTCGTCGGGTTTCCGCGCCTCCACCTGGCCGTGGAGCGGGGAGGAAACGTGGCACCCCTACGAGCCGACCAAGTGGGCGCAGCTCGTCGCTATGCTGCCTTACACCGAGATCCACTTCGCGCCGGGCAGCCGCTACGGCTACTCCAACCCCGGCATCATCTTCCTGGGCCGCATCATCGAGCAACTCACGGGTGACGACTACGAGGTCTACGTTGACAAAAACATCCTCAAGCCGCTCCGCATGCACCGCAGCTATTTCGACCACACGCCCTACCACCTGTTGCAGCACCGGTCCAACAACTACAGCGTCCGCGACGGCCAGCCCCACGCCAACGGCCTCGACTTCGACACCGGCATCACCGTCTCCAACGGCGGTCTCAACGCGCCCCTCACGGACATGGTGCTGTACCTCAACTTTCTGATGGGCGACGCAGAAAAGCAAGCTGCGTACGACGGCGTGTTGCCGCGCGTCTCCCTCGAAGAGATGTGGGTGGCGCAGCACGAGGTGGCGCAGCGCGGGCCGTTCGAGGAGACGGTGGGGCTGGCCTTTCACCTGATGGAGCGCGACGGCTTCCGCGTGGTCGGCCACACGGGCAGCCAGCAGGCTTTCCGTGCCTTTTTCTACGTCGATCCCATCACGCGCACCGGCGCCATCGCCAATTTCAACACAGCCGGCGGCGGGGATCAGCCGCCGGACACACGGGCCTTTATGAATGCCGTACGCGAGCGGCTTTTCGAGGAAATCTTTCCGCTGTTCGATGATGAGTAGTGTAGACGACTTTCTTGCCTTCCTTTTTGTCCACACGTCCACACCTTCATACCTCCACGCGTAATGGAAACGACGACCCACGCCCACGTCCGCGCCCCGCACGGCGCCACGCTCCACTGCAAGGGCTGGCACCAGGAGGCGGCGATGCGGATGCTGATGAACAACCTCGACCCCGCCGTGGCCGAGCGGCCCGACGAGCTGATCGTCTACGGCGGCACCGGCAAGGCGGCGCGCAACTGGGCCTGCTACCACAAGATCATCGAGACCCTCCAGCGGCTGAAGAACGACGAGACGCTCCTCGTGCAGAGCGGCAAGCCGGTGGGCGTCTTCCGCACCCATGACGAGGCGCCGCGCGTGCTCATCGCCAACAGTCACCTCGTGCCGCGCTGGGCTACGTGGGACGAGTTCCGCCGCCTGGAGAAGCTGGGCCTTACGATGTACGGCCAGATGACCGCCGGCTCGTGGATCTATATCGGCACACAGGGCATCCTTCAGGGCACCTACGAGACCTTCGCCGAAGCGGCCCGCCAGCACTTCGGCGGCACCCTCGAAGGGCGGCTGGTGGTGACGGCCGGGCTGGGCGGCATGGGCGGCGCCCAGCCCCTCGCCGCTACGATGAACGGCGGCGTCTGCCTGGCTGTAGAAGTTGATCCTGCCCGCCTCCGCCGCCGCGTCGAAACAGGCTACTGCGACCGCATGGTGGAGGATCTTGACGAGGCGCTCGACCTTGTCCTCGATGCAAAAGGGAAGAACGAAGCCCTCTCGGTGGGGCTGCTGGGCAACATTGCCGAGATGCTGCCCGAACTCGTTCGTCGGGACGTGGTGCCGGACGTGCTGACCGACCAGACGTCGGCGCACGACCTCCGCGAGGGCTACATCCCCGCCGGTTTCTCACTCGAAGAAGCTGCTGCCCTCCGCAGGAGTGACCCCGACAGCTACCAAGAAGCCGTCCTCGATGCGATGCAGGCGCATGTCCGCGCCCTGCTCGACCTCCAGGGGCGCGGCGCCATCACGTTCGACTACGGCAATAACCTGCGCGGGCAGGTAGCTGACCACCGGGGCATGCACGAGGCGTTCGAGATCCCCGGCTTCGTGCCCGCCTTCATCCGCCCCCTCTTCTGCCGGGGCGCCGGGCCGTTCCGCTGGGCCGCCCTTTCGGGCAACCCCAACGACATCGCCGCCACCGACGAGGCCGTGCTGGAAACGTTTCCCGAAAAGGAATCCCTCCGGCGGTGGATCGAGAAGGCGCGGACGCAGGTGCAGTTCCAGGGCCTGCCCGCCCGCATCTGCTGGCTCGAATACGGCGAGCGCGCCGAGATGGGCGCCCGCTTCAACTGGCTGGTGAAGAAAGGCAAGGTGAAGGCGCCCCTCGTCATCGGGCGGGATCACCTCGACACCGGCAGCGTCGCTTCGCCCAACCGGGAGACTGAAGGCATGCGCGACGGCAGCGACGCCATCGCCGACTGGCCCCTCCTGAATGCGATGTTGAACACCGCCTGCGGCGCCTCGTGGGTCAGCCTGCATCATGGCGGGGGTGTGGGCATCGGCTACTCCATCCACGCCGGCATGGTATGCGTGGCCGACGGCACCGACAGCGCCGACCGTCGCCTCGAACGTGTCCTCACCGCCGACCCCGGCACCGGCGTCATGCGCCACGCCGACGCCGGCTACGACCTCGCCCTGGAGACGGCCCGCGAGCGCGGCGTGGACCTGCCGATGGCGGACGAGAAAGGATAAAATGATTATCTTCTACTCAACAAATGGGGTGAAATGACGTGGTCAATCGCGTTCGACTGCAGAATTTTAAGAGCCACGAGGATACGACGATTGAACTCGGGCGATTGACGGCGCTGGTTGGGCCAAACAGCGCGGGGAAGACGACGGTATTGGAGGCAATAAGCTATCCGAGCAAAGGGGCCTATCGTAGATCTTTGGTTCGGTCTACTTTTGAAACATGCCAGATATCACTTCGAGGTACAGTCAATCAGACGGCTTGGTGCTTCGAAGTTAGTCTTTCACTGAACGCGAAGCCAGTTGAACGAATGAAATGGAGATGGGGAGAAGAGAAGGGAAAAGAGCGAAATTCTGTACCTGAAGAATTAAGATTGGCTTTGAAAGCCAAGTATTTGAAAATGGTAAGCAAAAATCTAAGCGAGCCATCATATGCTAAAAGTGTTAAACCTGATATTCAGGAGAATGGGGCTGGCCTCGCTTCCATAATTGCCTACCTAATGACTTACAAGCCTCAATCATTTTCCCGTATCGTGACGGCACTTCAATCGATTGTGCCACGCGTTCAGGGAATTCGAGTACGACCAGCTCGTGTCATTACTCAAGAGCAACGTTTTTTCAACGTAGAGGGAAAGAAGATTCCAATCGATAATGAGCAAGTTTTCTTTGGCGACGAACTCGTCTTCGATATGTTGGGCGCAGATGAGTTACCTGCATCTGTTGTTAGCGAGGGCACGCTCCTTACGCTGGGGCTACTGACCCTTCTCTGGAGCCCAGATTCTCCCAACCTCGTTCTGCTGGATGACATAGAGCAGGGTCTGCATCCGAAAGCACAACGCGATCTCATAG
>JAHEMB010000687.1 GCA_024643915.1 Rhodothermaceae bacterium
CCTCATCTTTTAACAATAAAGCGCCCGGCCGAGGGGTCTCAGCCGGGCGCTTGCGCCGTTCGATGTTATCAAGAAAGAATTCAGGCCTGGCCGTTTTGCAAAACGCCAAGGGCTTCGCTTACCTTCTCGAACTCAATGGACTTGTCGAAGAAGTAGCTGGCACCGGCACTCAGACAGGCCTTTCTATAAAAAGGATTCGCGTGGTTGGTCAGCATGATGACCTGGGTGTCGGGACACTCGCGCTTGATCTGCTTCAGGGCGATGATCCCGTTCCCCCCCGGCATCTGGATGTCGAGGACAACCACCTCGGGCCGGAGGGAGCGCACCGTCTCCACGGCGCTACCCACGTCGCCGGCTTCGGCGATCACCTGCACGCGCTCCAGCGCCGATAGCATGGCCACCAGATGCCGCCGCACTTCCACCGAATCGTCTGCAATTACGACTTTCATAACCCCCTCGACTGGCTCGGTTTTGTTCTCTTCTCATACTACACACGAACAGTTTCCTCCTACGTAAGCACCCAAATCAAAGTTAACTCAGATAACCCCCCTACTTTCTGTAGGACATCGCCGCCCCGACTTGTAGGACTATTCCTACTAGGGTGAGGCGGCTCGCCACGGAACCGTGCTCAAAAATCAGGGGCGGCGCCGTCTAGCAGCGCCGCCCCAACACGGGCTCGGAACGATGGAAGGGTTATTTCATGTCCTCCATCTCGCTCTCAAGCTCGGTCGGCATGACGAATCTGTCCGTGGTTTTGCTGCTGAAGCGGCGCAGTTGCTCCTCGATGTGCTCGCGATTGCTCTCCAGGATGTTCTGCTGAAGGGGACGCAGCGCGCGGAGCGGCACCGAATCCAGCACGCGCGCCTGCAAAACGATGAGGAGCTCTTTCTGCAAGAGGCGGCGCTCGGTCCTGCCGAAGAGGTAGCGCAGCCCGAAGAACCACGGCGGCAGATCCTTGAGCACCGGGATGCCAGACCGCTGCACCGCCTCTTCCGTGCTGAAGAGGCCGCCAATGATCGTCTGCTCGCCGTCTAGCAGGAGCACCTGGGTCGTGGCCAGGTTGCGGTCAATGACGATGCCCGCCGGCGAGGGGGTGCCGTTGGAGTTTTCGACCTTCACATTGAGGTGGATGAAGTCGAGCGTGGGCGCCCCGGCGGAGTCGGCGACGGCCTGCGTGATGAGCGTGGGCACGACGTCGATGATGATGCCGGTGGAGAAGAACTGGGTGACGGTGTTGCCGGCGAAGTCGCGCACCTGCACGGGGATGTCGGTGCCGATCTGGATGCGGCCCTGCTCGCGGCTCTGCACGGTCACCTGGGGGCTGGCCACGGTCTCGCCGAAGCCCTCACGTTCGAGGAGGCGGAAGAACTGGGTCAGGTCGGTGAAGTCGATCAGGTCCGGCGCGTTGATCACGTCGTCGAGGCCCTTGAAGAGGTCGTCGGTCTTCAGGAAGAACTTGGTGCTGCTCGTACCGCCGCCGCTTTCGCCGCCGCCGCTCGTACCCGTGGCCTCGCCAAAGAAGACGCTCCAATCGACGCCGGTTTCGCGGACGACGTTGTGGTCGAGCTCGAACAGGATGGCGTTGATCTGGATCTCACGCGTGGCAAGCGTGGCGGGCACCGTCAGCACCTCGGCCTGTACCCCATCGCCTGCGCGGGCTTGATCGGCGCCCTGGATGAGGGCCGGCTGCACGGCTTCCTCGATCAGAAAGAAGCCGTCCGTCTCCCGGTAATTCAGCCCGTGGTATTCGAGCACGAGTTCGAGGGCGTCGAGGAAATGGTAGCCGGCGATGGAAATGCCGATGGGCATCACACGCCCCTCGGGATCGATCACCTCCTTACCCGTGACCCGCTCGAAGATGGGGTTGATGAACTCGACGAACTGGTTGAACGGCGTCGAAGGCAGGAACGAGACGAGTTGGTCGGGGGGGATGTAGGTGCGAAGCTGCCGTTGCGGCACGTCCTGCGCCTGCACGCGGGCCGGGCCGGCGAGCACGAGCAGGCCCAGCACCAGGCCCAGGGCCAGCGGGAGTCGGTAGGTCAATGCCATCTTCCGTTTCATGAATGCCACCTTTCGGGTTACGCGGAGCAGGGGGCCCCGGCTGTATGTAGTGTGAGGGCGCTCGGGATCGAGCCGGAGGGGGTGAATAGGGCTAGTGGAGGGCGCTATTCGATGGGCACGAGACGGGCCGCGCCGGTAGCCTGGCGGTAGCGTTCGCCCGTTTGCAGGCGCAGCTCTACCTCGTCGATGATGCCGCCCTTGTTGAGGCGCACCACCACCCGGTCCTCGAGGGGGTCGATCTCGATGACTTGGCCGAGGTAGACCGCGTCGCCCACGCCCACGGCCCGGAAGCCACTCGCTTCGCTGAAGACGGCCTTGCCGCCCACGATGGAGGTCAGTTCGGCTACCTCGACGTCGATCAGGCCGTGCGTGTTGGGCGGGATCCGTTCCATGATGACGGGGAAGAACGGGTTGATGTCGGGCCGCTTGTTGGGCAGCACGTCGTTCGGCACGTGCGGCAGTTCGACGGGCAGCACGCCCAGCCCTTCGAGGCCGCCGCCGGGGCCGGCGTCCTGCACGCTCATCCCGTCGCTGCCTCCGAAGTACGCTTCCAGGTCGAAGGTGAAGGACACCATCACCTGCATGCGCTCGGTCTCGGTCTCCTGATCCTGCTTGATCAGGTCGATGTGCTTGAGGCGCAGGCCCCGGATGCGATAGAGGTCGCGGTGGTTCTCCACCTCCCAGATGAACCGGTAGAGGCTGTTGAAGTAGCCCCGCCCGTCGATGGAGTAGGTGAGGTAGCTATAATCCGGGTTTTCGGACTGGCCCCTGAAGACCAC
>JAHEMB010000688.1 GCA_024643915.1 Rhodothermaceae bacterium
GTCGTATTTGGTGTAGGTGCGAAACCCGCCGCCGACGTTTGAGGGGGCTTCAACGGGGTCGATGTCGAAATAGATGCGCCAGAGGGGATGATCGTGCGGGATCTCGGTGAAGGTGCGGTCAGGGTAGACGCGTTGCATCTGGGCCGCAAGGTTGCGCCATTCACGCTCGCCCCGGAAATCGTCGAAGAGGATGAACCCGCCCCGATCGAGGTAGGCGCGCAGATTGTCGATCTCCTCCTCTGTGGCCTCCCAGAACCCCGGCTCACAAAGATAGAGGACGGGATGCTCGAAAATGCGAGCATCTTCCAGACTCAAAACGACCGGCGGGCCACCCAGATGGATCTTGGTTGTCCGAGAGAGGGCCTCGTAGAAATTGTGCTCGGCGGTAGGATAATCGTGCGACCAGGGCGCCCCGCCGAAGCCCCCCCGCCCCGGCGGGTCCTGGTACTGAATGCGCACGAAGCGGAAACCGTGGTCGTGCTGCGCTAGGATAGGTGGCGTGGTGAGCAGCATCCACAGCAGCACGAGACAGACGAGGCGGAAAGGGGAGCAGATAGCGGACAGCGGAGAGTGGACGAAAGCACGAAAGGACAACAACGTTTTCGTCCACACGTCCAGACGTTCACGCGTCCACACATCACGCAGGCGGAGCGTCAAGGCGCTCTGGACTCGAAACAGCATCATGGGCTCCTCAGCAGCGTTACTGTGACGCCTCGACGCATAGCAGCAGCAGTTTCTGCGCCTCGCGGTAGCCAGGGGCCGTTTCGAGGGCCTGCAACACGGCGCGCTTCGCCTCGGCGATGCGGTTGGCGCTGTGCAGCGTCCGGGCGAGCAGGTAATACGCTTCGGCACGGTCCACAGGATCGAGGGCGAGCACGGCGCGGCCGGCGGCGACGGCCTCGGTATAGCGTCTGTCGGCGGTGTAGATTTCAGCGAGGGTGGCATGCGTGGCGCGGTCATAGGGATCGACGTCGAGGGAGCGGCGGAGATACGGCTCGGCGCGCGCGGGTTCGCCCCGGTCGATGTAAAGTGCGGCCAACTCGCGGGCGGGGCCTGCGGCGCCTTCAGCAATCTCAAGATAATCGACGAGCAACTGCTCAAGCTCCCTCTTGCGACCCTGCTCACGGTACACGGCGGCGAGCCCTTCGTAGGCATTCCCTGCGCCCACGTAGGCCGGATAAATCGCCAGGGCCTCGCGAAACTGCCGTTCAGCCGCTGCAAAGCTGCGATCGCGCAGGGATGCGTGGCCGGCCTGAAGCTTCTGCAAAAAAGGACTCTCGGCATCACCATTCAGGCGTTCCAGCAGGCCGGCATTTTCCTCCTCATCCGAAAGTACGTCCGGGAGCCCTGCGAGGGCCTGCTGAATCCGCTCCCGCTCCTGCTGAAGCGAAGCCCTGAACCCGGCATCCACCTCGGCGAGCCGCTGGCCAGTGGTCGCCTCAAACGCCTCGCCGATGGCCTTCCCAGCGCGCAACTCTCGAAGGATGCCGGCCACAGCCTCAAAGCTGTGCTGCTCGACCACGTAAGCAATGACTTTGGAGGCGTGGAAATAACTCAGGAGCACCTGGCCGGGGAACGTCGGGCGGGTGAATCCCCGGTCGATCTCTTCGAGCGGCAGCAGCTTCCCCTGGTCAAAGGCGGCGAAAAATTGTAGATCCATCTCGCGGCCCCAGGCGGGGCGGGCGCGTTGCTCCTCGTAGACGGACAGCCCCTCCGTAAACCAACGCGGCACTCGGAAATCGGCGGCGCCGATGGCAAATGTGTGGCCGAGTTCGTGCCAGAGGGTGCGGGCCCAGTTGTAGCCGCCGTATTGCGCGCGCGGCGTGTCGAAGGCCACCACGTCGCCGAAGCTGACGCCAAGGAGGCCGAGGTGCGGCACACCGGCGATACGCACGCCGAAGTCGCCGTGGTCGTTGTAGGCTTCGATGAGAATTTTGCCCGCCGGGGTGTAGCCGAAGCGCGGCTGCATGGAGGTATAGGCTTCCTCAGCCAACGTGAGGATCAGGGGGCCGAGCACATCGCGCTCGCTCGTGTGAAGCAACACGCGGAAGTGCGTGCTCTCCAGCGTCTCGAACGCCTCGTATTCGTCGAGCAACGTCAGCGTATTGGCGACGAAAAGGTTGTAGGGATCCCGCTCAAACGTGGCATCGAGGTAGCGGCGAGCCTCTTCTGCATGGCCCAAACGCAGGAGAGCGGCGCCGTGCGCGGCGTAGGCCGCCACGTTGTCAGGCTCAGCCTCAATGGCCTTGCGCGTCATCGCCAGGGCGTCGGGATAGCGGAAGCGGTGGCTCAGGTTGTTGGCCACCGAAACATAGAAGCCGCCGGCCCGCAGGTTGAGGGCGCGGGCGCGGGCTTCCGTTTCGGCGAACGCTCTCTCGTTGTCTCGGAGGTGATGGATAGAGGCAAGGTGTGCCAGGGTAGCGACGGATGCCGGATTGACATCGAGCGCCCGCTGCACGAGCTGCTTCGCCTCGTCGTACAAGCCATCGAGAATACGCAGCTCCGCCAGCAGGTTAAGGGCGCCAACGTGGCGTGGGTTGACGGCGAGGGCTCGCTGCGCCAACTCCTCCTGGCGGGCAAAATTACCGAGCGAACGGGCATAGCCGACGAGCGCCTCGGCGTGCTTCGGGTTGACGGCGAGGGCCTCTTCATAGGTCCGCTGGGCGTCGGCGTCGTTGTACTTGGAGCGGAAGAGTTCGGCCCAGGCATGGAGATTCTCAGCGCTGCGGGCGTCGATGCGGTGCGCGGTGCGGAAGGCCTCGTTGGCGTCGCGGAACTGTTCGAGGGCGGCGGCAGCCCGCCCGGCAGCGGTGAGGTCTGGAGTGGAGCGGAGCTGTCCC
>JAHEMB010000689.1 GCA_024643915.1 Rhodothermaceae bacterium
CACGCGCTCAGCCAGCAGGTCCACGTTCTGCCACGTCAGGGCAAGCTGCGCCGCCAGCTCCCGGATCTCGAAATAGGTCGCCATCGTCTCCGACAGCACGCCCAGCCGCGCCGTGTGCAGGTCGGCGCGCGTGGCGAAATACTCATGCAGGGCGGCGTTCTTGGCGCTCCGCACACGCCCCCAGAAGTCGATCTCGTAGGCGAGGCCGAGCGAGGCGCTGTAGGTCGTCACGTCGAAGCGGTCGGGGAACTGCGGGATGTTTGACGAGAACTCGCCGGTGGGGCCGGTGTTGGTGGGCGTGCTCTGCCGCGTGCCCTCAACGCTGGCATTCACCGAAGGCAGGAGCGGGGCGCGGCTGATGCGGTAGAGCTGCTGCACCTCCTCCACGCGCGCCGCCGCCGTGCGCAGGTCCAGATTGCGCCGGAGGGTGGTATCGACGAGTGCTTCGAGCGTGGGGTCGTTGAAGACGCGCCACCAGCGGAGGGCGGTACGCGCCGTGTCGCCCTCGGCCTGCGTGAACGTGCCGGGCAGGCGCTCCGCCGCTTCGGGCGCCGCCATCTCCGGCGTGAGCGAACATGCCCCGAGAACGAAAGCCAGCACGAGGCTTGATGTCGGCAGCCAGCGTTTCATGTCGCGGTCCCTGGTCTGTCGTCCGTGGTTGGTGATCGAGAAAACTACCCGTCCGATCTTGGCTTCAGCCCGTGGAAGAGCAGGTCGAACAGGTGGGCCTTGCGCTGCCCGATGAAGGCGTCGCGGTCGGCGGCGGCGGGCGCGATCACTTCCACCGTGGGGTAGATCAGAAAAAAGAAGATGCAGCCGGAGAGCGCGGTCAGAGCCGTCTGGAACGGATCGACGGGGCGGATTTCCCCCTCTGCCACCGCGGCCAGGATTTTCTCGCTCAGCACGCGGGGCGGGGCAGCCTCGGAGCTTTCCATGTACCGCCGCAGCCGCTGCCCCATGGCCTCGCCGCCCGAGAGGTGCGCGTTGACCATCAGGCGCATCACGTCCAGGTGGTCCCGCACGTAGTCGACGTAGCCATTGATGAAGGTGCGGAGCGTCTCTTCGAAGCTTGCCGTTTCCTGCATCGCCTTGCCGAAGGAGTCGAGGAAGTGGTGGAAGACGTAGTTGAAGACCGCCTCGTAAAGCCCGTCCTTGCTGCGGAAATAATAATGCAGCAGGGCCTTATTGATGCCCGCCGCATCGGCGATCTCCTGCATCCGCGCGCCGTCCTTGCCTTTCTGGGCAAATACCCGTAGCGCCGCCTCAAAAATGCGCTCCTCCGTTTCCGTGTATTCCGCCGTTTCGATCATTGCAGGGGAGGTTTTTTCGTACCGATCTCCCTAAGTACGACCATTCAACCAAGTGTTTCAACCATATGGTTAAAAATATTGGTTAAGAATGGATGAAGGAATAGAGGGCACCATCAGCGCCAGGCGCCTCGCCTGTCAAAACTCCAGCGTGAAGGCCTACAAAGGGGCAGGCGATCCTACTCCCAATGAAGCACCCTCACCCTTATTTTTTCTTCCTCACGAAGGGAGAGACCCATAAGGAGATCATAAAAACCTGGATCCCCGCCTTCGCTCGGAAGACGTTAAGGGGGAGCGGGAGACGATACGGCTCAGGCGCCCGGATCGAGTTGCCGGGCGGCGAGTTCGCGGTCGAGGAGGAGGAGCGTGGCGCCGGAGTCGCCGACCAGGCGCAGGTCGTCGAGGATGGCGCGGACGCTGTCTTCCTCTTCCACCTGCTCGTCGATGAACCACTGCATCAGGTTCTGGAGGGGGTAGTCGCGCGCGTCCACGGCCTGCTGGTACAGCTCGTAGATGCGGCCGGTGATGTATTGCTCGTGTTCGAGCACCATCTCGAAGGCTTCCAGGGGCGTCTCGAAAGACAACTCGGGTTTCGACAGCGCTTGCAACTCCACCTGGGCGTCGCGCTGGAGGAGAAAATCGTAGAGCTTAAGGGCATGAACCGTCTCCTCCTCCCATTGCGTCCGCATCCAGTGGGCGAAACCGTTCAGTCCCTGCGCGTCGAAGCGGGCCGAGGCGGCGAGGTAGATGTAAGCCGACTCGAACTCGGCGCGGATCTGGTCATTGACGGCGTGCTGAAGCTGTTCTTTCATCAAGTTAGATCGGCGTATAAAGAGAGTGTGAGGGGCCGGCGTACCGAGAGGCACAAAGGGCCTCTTTCATAACGAATGTCGCTCCGAAAGGATCGTTGCAAGAGGGTACAAACTTTCCGCCCGGCGCCGGGTATGGAGGCGTGTTTTGTCCCTTTTCTATCCGACTACAATACCGATGCGCTTTATACCGTTTATACTGTTGGCTGCTGTGCTGCTGTGGACCGGCTGCGGCGAGGAAACGCCTGAGGGCGGATCGGTCCTGACTGAATCCGACGCCCGCCTCCTCCCCGTCAAGCAAGACGGTCAGTGGGGGTACATCGACCACACGGGCCGGCTTGCCATCGAGCCGGGCTTCGACCAGGCGTGGCCCTTTTCGGAAGGGCGGGCGCTTGTCCGCCGCGACGGTCTCTATGGCTACATCGACCGCACGGGCGAACTCGTCATCGCGCCGCAGTTCGAAGACGCCTGGTATTTCTCCGGGGGCCTGGCGCCGGTGCAGCAGGGCGGCCAGTGGAGCTACATCGATTCCGCCGGCCAGCTCGTCGTCGAGCCGCAGTTCGAGATCAACGAGGCCTTCCTCGAAGCCGACTCGCTCAAGCCAATGAACTTCGGGCGCGTGCAGGTGGGCGACCGGTGGGGCTACAAGAACCAGGCGGGCGAACTCGTCATCGAGCCGCAGTTCGACCGGGCCTGGAACTTCGTCGAGGACCGGGCG
>JAHEMB010000690.1 GCA_024643915.1 Rhodothermaceae bacterium
CACCAGGGAGGCGAGCACCGCCGTAGCGGCTTTCAGCTTTGCTTCACGCTGCATGATCCGCACCGATGCGATTCGGAAAAGTGAGCCGTCGTGTCTATCGACACCAATCTTGCTCATTTTTTCCATCAATAGCAAGCGTGGCGGCAAACTTCCTTTACTCGACCGAATGCAGCACACCGCGCATGACGACATAGTGGCCAGGATATATGCAGACGTAAGGATAGTCGCCGGGGGGCGGCACGGTGAAGGTGACCTCCACGGTTTCGCCCGGCTTGGCCATGGGCGTGTAGGCGAGGATCGCGTCGTGCTCGGGGATGAAATCCTTGGCCTCGCCCGCCTGGATGGCCGCTATCCCGACTGCGTTGATGTCGGCCTTGGGGGTGAGCAGGGTGAAGTTGTGGATCATCGCCGCGTTGGTGGCGGTGTTCTTGAAGACCAGTTTCACCTCCGTCCCGGCCTTTGCGGTGATCTCCGTCGTGGCGAACAGGAGTTGATCGCCCTTGGGCTCGAGGACGATAGTTTTCGGGTCGTCGTGCGCGATCCAGCCGGCCAGCAACACAAGCATCAACAAACGTGGAAGGATTCTTTTCATCGCGATCATGGTTCTGTTTATTCTTGAAGAACAGCGGGCAGCAACGGCTCCTTGAGATCAAGAATCAAACCTGCCTCCTCCTCCGCTGTTCTGCTAAATTTGAACTTTCGCCCGATAGCCTGCCTGCCCATGTCGGATCTCCGTATCGTCGCCGATGAGAACATCCCTTTCGTGCAGGAGGCCTTCGGGGCGTTCGGCGCGGTGCAGCTTAAGACGGGGCGCGCCCTCGGCGCCGCCGACGTGCGGGAGGCGGACGTGCTGCTCGTCCGCAGCGTTACCCGCGTCGATGCCGGGCTGCTTGACGGGAGCGGCGTGCGCTTCGTCGGCTCGGCCACCATCGGCACGGACCACGTCGACCAAGACTACCTGCGACGGCGCGGCATCGCCTTTGCCCATGCGCCCGGCTCCAACGCCACGTCGGTGGTGGAGTACGTGCTGGCGGCCCTTCTGCATCTGGCCGTAACCACGGGCGAGGCGCTGCGGGGCAAGACGGTCGGCGTGGTGGGCTGTGGGAACGTGGGCAGCCGGCTGGCGGCGCGCCTGCCCGCCCTCGGCGCGCGCGTGTTGGTGAACGACCCACCCCTCGCCGAGCGGGCGGAAGGCGCAGGTGAAGTGCGCCCCTTCGTGCCCCTGCCCCACCTGCTGGCAGAGGCCGACGTGGTCAGCCTACACGTCCCGCTCGAACGCACCGGGCTGCACCCGACGTTTCATCTTCTTGGAACAGAAGAACTGGCCCACATGAAGTCCGGCGACTGGCTCATCAACACAGCGCGCGGCCCGGTCGTCTCTAACGAGGCACTGCGCCACGCGCTAAAGGCGGCGCAAATCGGCGCGGCGGTGCTCGACGTGTGGGAGGACGAGCCCACCCCCGACCCCGCCCTCCTGCACCGCGTTGCCCTCGGCACGCCCCACATCGCCGGCTACTCGTTCGACGGCAAGGTACAGGGCACGATCCAGCTTTACGATGCTTTCCTCGACCACTTCGGTTTGCCCCGTCGCTGGCGCCCCGAGGTCGCCCTGGCTCCGACGCCCGAGGATCACCTCACCCTCGACGCGCCCGACCCCGCCCTCCCCGAAACGGCTTACCTGCACGCCCTCGTCCGCCAGATGTACGACGTGGCCGACGACGACGCCCGCCTCCGCCTTCTTCTTTCAAGGCCCCCAGAGGAGCACGCTGCCTATTTCACCCACCTCCGCAAAACCTATCCCCGCCGCCGCACCTTCGCCCGGCACCACCTCCTCGCCGCCGTCCCTGCCGCCTACCACGGGGCCGTCGAAAAGGGCCTGCTGTTAAGAGAGGGCTGAGGCCGCCGCCGCCACCCTCCCTTCTTAGTCTTCCCCGCGGAGGCGGGGACCCAGAACGGATGTCATTAAAGCATATGAAGATCTGGATCCCCGATTAGGGTTGGGGATGACTAGAGGGTCAGGGAGTAGGCATCGGCAGGGTGCTTCAGCACCATGGCGAGCACCACCAAAAATCCATCCTCCATCTTCTATCCTCCAGTCTCCCTCAGGGCCGGTAGCCGTAGGAGCGGAGGAACGTATCGCGGTTGCGCCAATCGTCGCGTACCTTCACGTGGAGTTGGAGGTAGACATTCCGTTCCAGGAACGCCTCGATGTCCTTCCGCGCCTCGGTGCCGATGCGCTTGAGCGCCTGCCCGCCCTTGCCGATGAGGATGCCCTTCTGCGAGTCCCGCGCCACCACGATCTCGGCGTCGATGAAATCCTTCTCGCCCTCCCGCTCCTCGAACTGGACGATGTTGACCTGGGTGGAGTACGGCACCTCATCGCGGAACTGCTGAAAGATTTTCTCCCGGATGATCTCGGCCACGAAGAACCGCTCCGGGTGCTCGCTGATGACGTCTTTCGGGTAGAAGGGTGGGCCGAGGGGCAGGCGCTGCACGATCTCGTCGATGAGCGGGTCGAGGTTGTAGCCGTTGAGGGCGGAGATGGGGACGACGGCCTCGAAGGCGCGCAGCGCGGTGTAGGCTTCGACGAGGGGCAGGGCGTCTTCCCGCCGGATGCGGTCCATCTTGTTGATCACGAGCAGGGCCGGGCGCCCGCCCGCGTGCTCCAGGCTGAACGTGTCCGGGCGGTCCTGCGTGGCATCGGCCATGAAGAGGAGCAGGTCGGCGTCCGCCACGGCCTCCCCGACGGCGTGCATCATGGCCGATTGCAACCGGTAGCGCGGCTTGATGATGCCAGGCGTGTCGAGGAAGATGATCTGGTGATCG
>JAHEMB010000691.1 GCA_024643915.1 Rhodothermaceae bacterium
CCGGACTTGCGCGACGGCTGCGGCTCGGCGGCGTCCTGCGCCTGCACCGGCACGGCCACAAGCAACGCGAGGAGAAGCAGGTTTCCATGCCGTTTGAAATTCACCACCCGCACCCGTGGGACCTGACAGGGCAGGAGGCGGTGGCGTTGCAACGGGAGCTGGCGGGGCTGGTGCACGAGGCGCCGCTCGTCCGCCCCGTCGAAACCATCGCCGGCATCGACGTCAGCATCCGGGGGGATCTCGCGCAGGCGGCCATCGTCGTGCTCTCGTTCCCCGAACTGGAGGTGGTGGACGAGGCCATTCATCGGGGTGCGGTGCCGTTTCCCTACATCCCCGGCCTGCTCTCCTTCCGCGAGGCGCCGATGATCCTGCCCGCCCTCGACAAGCTGCGCGTGCAGCCCGACGTGCTGATGACCGACAGCCAGGGCCGCGCGCACTGGCGGCGCTTCGGCCTCGCCTGCCACCTCGGCGTCCTCCTCGACTGGCCCACCTTTGGTGTGGCGAAGACGCGGCTGGTGGGCGACGATGTGGACCTCGGCGAGGAGAAAGGCGCGCGGGCGCCGCTCGTACACCGGGGCGAGGTCGTCGGCGCCGTCGTCAGGACGCGGGCGCGGACGAAGCTCGTCTACGTCAGCATCGGCCACCGCATCACGCTCGACGAGGCCGTGGCCCTGACGCTCGCCTGCGCGCCCCGCTACAAGATCCCCGAGCCCACACGCCTGGCACACCACCTCAGCCGCAGGGAAGAGTGAAGGGGCCTCCGCAGATTTCGAGATTCGGATCTCGGGTTTCCAACCGGCCTACCACTCCATACTTTCGTAAAGATCAAGTGGTAATCGACCGGTGTGGTTGACAGGGTGGGGCGGCGGGCGCTAATCTGCGGCATCATGGCCGAAAAAAACTATCATGCGGCGTGCCTGCTTCCGGCCAACGGGGCGGCGCAGGCGCAGACGGCGCCGGTGCGCGTCTGCGTCATCGACCTTGGCACCAACTCCTTCCACACCATCATCATCGATGCCTACGCCAACGGGCGGTTCGAGGTGATCGACCGGTTCAAGGAGATGGTGCGGCTGGGGCGGGGCATCACCAAGCACCGCCTGACGGAGAAGGTGCAGCGGCGGGCCATCCGCGCGCTCAAGCGCATCCGCCAGCTCTCTGAGGGCTGGCACGTGGAGGAATTCATGGCCTTCGCCACCAGCGCCATCCGCGAAGCTGAGAACGGCGGCGACTTCATCCTGCGTGTCCGCGACGAGACAGGCATTCGCGTCCGCACCATCAGCGGCGACTTCGAGGCCCGGCTCATCTACCAGGGCATCCGTCGCGCGGTGGAGATGCCCGAGCCCTCGCTCATCGTCGACATCGGCGGCGGCTCCACCGAGTTCGTCGTCTGCACGAGCGACGAGGTCTTCTTTCGGTGCAGCCAGAAGATCGGCGCGGCGCGCATGACACAGCAGTTCGTCACCACGGATCCCGTTTCGAAGAAAGAGTTCAGGAAGCTGCGAGCATTCTACCGGCGGGTGTTGCGGGACGTCTTTAAGGCAGCGCGGGCGCACGGCGTCAAGCAAATCATCGGCTCCTCCGGCACGATGGAAAATCTCGCGCAGGTCTACCTGAATGCGCATGGCGAGCCCAACCGCACCATCTATCAGCAGACGTTTGAGCCCCAGGCTTTCCGTGAGACGACGAAGCGCATCATGGCGTCGAGCACGGCGGAGCGCGAGGCGATGCCCGGTATCGACGCCAAGCGGGTCGACCAGGTGGTGGCCGGCGCCATGCTGGCCGATGTGCTGCTGAAGGACCTCGACGTGGCGAAGCTGCGCATTTCACCGCACGCCCTGCGGGAGGGGATGGTGGTGCACTTCATCGAGCAGAACTACGAGCGGCTGGAGCAGCAGGCGCCCTACGCCAATGTGCGCCTGCGGAGTGTTTACGAGGTGGGCAACCGGTTCCAGTGGGAAGAGCGACACGCCCAGCACGTGACGGCCCTGGCCCTGCTGCTGTTCGACGTGTGCCGGCCTCTCCACGGGCTGGGGCCGAAGGAGCGCGAACTGTTCGAGTACGCGGCCCTGCTGCACGACGTGGGCTACCACATCAGCCGCAGCAGCCACCACAAGCACTCGCTCTACCTCATCAAGAACGCCGACTTCCGGGGTTTTCTGCCTGAGGAGATCGATGTGATGGCGAATGTGGCGCGTTACCACCGAGGCGCTCTGCCCAAGGAAAAGCACCCCGCCTACGACCGCCTCACGAAAGAGCAGCAGAGGCTTGTGTGGAAAATGGCCGCTCTGTTGCGCCTGGCCGAAGGCCTCGACCGCAGCCACTTCCAGAACGTCCGCACCCTCCACGCCGAACTCGACGGCAAAACGCTCACCCTCACCCTCGAAACCAAGAGCGACGCCCAGCTCGAACTCTGGGGCGTGCGCCGCTCGACCGATCTTTTCGAGGCGACCTACAAAGGCACAGTGGTGGCGAAGGCCCAGGCCCGCCACGCCGCCCCCGTTGCGGAGGCGCCGCCTGCGGTAGAGGCTTGAACGAATGGAAGAGAGGAAGAATGGACGAACCTCAAAGTTTACGCTCTTCCTTTCCTCTACTCCTCCACTCCCAGCAGCCTCTTTACCGGATCTTTTCTTGCTGTCTAGGTGCGATTTGTCTAATTTCGTTTGCTGTGTAGCCGGGGAACTGAACGAACGGGAGAAAGGGAGAGCGGGAGAAAGGGGGGATAAAATGAATCGACGAAACTAAGAAACGAGGAAACGAAGAGGGGCTTGCTTTCAGCTTCTCCTCGTTTCTTCATCGCTTCGATTTTTCGATTCCTTCCCCCA
>JAHEMB010000692.1 GCA_024643915.1 Rhodothermaceae bacterium
CCACCGCCCCGGCGATCTCCAGCACCCCGGTGAGGTAGACAAGAAACACAGGCGCAGGAAAGAACGGCGGGATCATCGCGGCCATCTCTTCGACGAGGACGAAATGGGCGGCGCCGGTAAAGCAGAAAAGCACAGCGAGGGCCAGCCGCCCCCGGAACCCGCGCGTCCACTGCAATCCTGGCCGCAGCCGGGTCAGGCCCGTCGCCAGGAGGTAGCCGCCGAAGAGGATGGCGAGGAGGAGAAGCATTGGCTACGGGGGCTACTCGTCTCCATTGAGCGATGGGATGCCGGTGGCGTCGCGCAGGTCGTCCACGTTCCACACCTTCTGGTTCGGGAGGCGCCGGCGGACGGCCTGCACCTCCTCAGGGGTGACAGCCTCGGCGTCGTTGCTGAACTGAGAGCGAACGAAGGTCAGCACGGCGGCTAGCTCGCGGTCGTCGAGGAAACCGTGAGGAGTCATCACGTTGTCGTACTGCTGGCCGTCCACCGTCATCGGGCCGGCCACGCCGTTGAGGGTGAGGCGGATGAGGCGACCCTTGTCGCCCAGAACCCAGTCGGTGCGGTGGAGGGGTGGGTAGAGACCTGCGAGGCCCTGGCCGTCGGGCTGGTGGCAGGCCGCGCAATACTGCCCGTAAACACGCGCGCCCAGTTCATCGAACGACAACTCGCTGTGCGGCTGCGCCCCGCCCCCCTGGCACGCCGCCAGCGACAGGAAGGCGCCTAACAATCCCAACAGAGGCAAGAGCGAGCAGCGGCTCCCCCTTCTTTCTCGTCTAAACGTCCACACGTTCATACGTCCACCCCTTTCAGTTCACCTTTTAACACACGGATGGCATCGCCGGTGCGCATCACGCCGCCCTGCACGACGGTGAAGAGAGCACCCCGGAAATCCCCCTGGGCCACGGCGGAGAACGCCTCGGGACTGGTGCGGTCGCGGAAGAGGTCGCAGGGGCGGTGCGGCGCGGCGCTGCGTTCGAGGATCACCTCGCCGACGCGCAGGCGGTCGCCGGGCCGGAGGGCGCGCAGATCGACGCCCTCGGTGATGAGGTTGTCGCCGATGGCCGAAGGGTTGGCGCCGAGGACGCACAGCACCTCCAGGGCGATGGCGCTGACCTCTCGGCCGGGCTGCTCCACGCCCCGCCAGAACGACTTGCGCGCGTGATCCCCGACAAAGCCTCGGCCCGCCACCACCTCAACCTGCTCGCGCACAGCATGCGCACGCGGTGCGGGTTTCTCGACGAGCAGTGCAACCGTGCCGTTACCTCTGTAGCGGACTGCAACGAGGTCGTCTTGCAACGCCTCGGCGCGGGAACGGTCGATGATTTGGTGCGATCTCATGCGCGGAAACGGAAGTGAAGTTCTTCAACCATATGCGCCTTGTGCGCCTGCCATAGATGAAAGCCGCCGATCCACTACGCCCCTTGCACGCGAAAGATCACTCGCTACGTTGGACGATGCGCGGTGTGGGCCTGCTCCTCGCCATCGCCTCCCTTTATTTCCTGAAAAGCGACCTGTTCCTGGGCGACTCCGGCTTCTGGTTCTTCGGCTTCGGCCTGGTCCTGGGCGCCCTCACCTTCGGCGCGAGTTGGTGGCCCGGCCCGCAAAGCGCCGACCTCGAAGGCAACCCCGCCTTTCAAACCCTGCCCGTCCGCGACAACTAGACGAGTCCACAGCGCCTGACACGACGCCGTGAAGCAAAAGGCCCGGCTCCAGCCCTGGAGTCGGGCCTTTTTTTGTGGCTCGCTTTACTGAACCCCCGGCGCGGTCCGCAGTATCAGCCCCCGTTTTCGCTCGCTGTCTCTGATCGTTCAGCTTCTTCTTTCCATGCACGGGCTCTGGCAGGAATTTCTTCATCTCGACACGAGCCGGAAGGCGTTGCGCAACTTCGGCCTGGTGGTGGGCGGGGTGCTGCTGGGCATCGCCGCCCTCGTCCTGTGGCGCAAAGGTTGGACGCCTAACACGGCGGTCTACATCCTCGGCGGCATCGGTGGGGCGCTCGTCGTGCTGGGCCTGATCGTGCCCGCCGTGCTGAAGCCGCTCTACCGCGTGTGGATGGGTCTCGCGCTCGTCCTCGGCTTCGTAATGACGCGCGTGCTACTGACGGTCGTCTTCTTCCTCCTCTTCATGCCCATCGGCCTCGTCATGCGCCTCCTCGGGCGCGACCCCATGCACCGCCGCCCCGACCCCTCGGCCGCCTCTTACTGGATCAAACGCACCCCCGACGCCTCTCCGAAAGAGCGACTGGAGAAATATTACTGAGGGTTGTCAGTTGTCGGTTGGGTGCTACTTGAAGAACCGACAACCATTTTACCCGATATCCCACGGGGCGTCGGCGTCGGTGACGCGCTCGCGGGCGCGGCGCATCAGCAATTCGTGCAGGCCGGGCTGCTCCTCCTCGTTCGAAGGCATGCGCTGTACGTAGCGGCCGTCGGGATGCAGATCCCAAGCCTGGCGCCGGTCGTTCAGGGTGAACTTGAGGAGGCGGAAGAGGCGTTTTCTGAGAGAAGCCTCGGCGATGGGGACCACCACCTCCACCCGATCGTCGAGGTTGCGCCGCTGCCAGTCCGCGCTGCCGAGGAAGAGACGTTGGTCGCCGTTGTTGTGGAAATAGTAGATGCGGCTGTGCTCCAGGAACCGCCCGATGATGGAGATGACCTTGATGTTCTCGGAGATGCCGGGCAGGCCGGGCCGCAAACGGCAATGCCCGCGCACGATCAGCTCGATCCGGACGCCCGCCTGCGAGGCGCGGTAGAGTTCCTGGATCATCACCAGGTCGTCCAGCCCGTTCATCTTCACGATGATGCGGCCGTTGCCGTGCTTC
>JAHEMB010000693.1 GCA_024643915.1 Rhodothermaceae bacterium
GGGCTGCAGGACAAACGGAAGGTTCCAACTAGTGCAGGGAAGCGGAACCGCCATGCGGCAATCGTCAGAACAGCGGCGTACAGCCACACTGAAACCCGCGCCCTTGCAGCTGCCGGAATCCACCCAGGTCGCCCGCGTGCCGCTCACACGGCGCCGGAAGCTGCCAGAGATCGAGTATGTTGACTTTCAAGGCAAACGAAAGACGATCGTCCCCTCCACGGACGGTCGCATCTTGATCAATCTCTGGGCCAGCTGGTGTACGCCCTGCGTCAGTGAATTGCAGGACTTGAAGTCACATGCGGCCGCATTGCGTGAAAAGAACCTCCAGGTTGTCGCCCTCAGCACGGACGGCGTCGATGATGGGCAAGGTCGCTCGGACATTCGCAAAGCCACCGAATTGGTCAAGCAGCTCGAACTGCCATTCGCCTCCGGTGCTGTCGGCAATGCTTCGCTCGAACAAATTCGCGCGCTCCACGCAAAGATGTTCTACAAAGTGACGCCCTTGCCAGTGCCCACGAGCTTTCTGGTCGATAAGAATGGGGCGGTCGCCATCGAGCACGGTCCCCCGAATGGTGCCCTGCGTGAAGGGGGCGGCTGATGCGTTCCAACAATCTCCTATGGCGACGAAGGCGATAAGGCCAAGCAGGCACAGGGCCAAGCGGGGTGTCAACGATCTCATGCGTACCCTCATGGTCTGGTTCATCCATGGGACACGCTCCGATGAAGATCTGCGTAACGGGCGATCCAGGGTAGCGAAAGTGGCCTCATACATTTCGAAGCGGATGAGGAAGTGGTCTGGTGAAACGGCTCCATTAAAAATGCATTAGCGCGCGTGAAAAGTGGTGGCGCTGTGGTACCTTTGCCGATCAGATTGCAGAACGAAAAAAGAGGCAGGCAACGCGGCATCAATGGCTGAGAGTCTGGGGTGGGACGCGTGGTTCACCGCCGGGGTGGTGATGCTGATGGTGGGGGCGCTCGTCCGGGAGGCAGCACAGCCTTATCTGGTGCTGCTGGGTTGCCTGGGCCTGTTGCTGGTGGCGGGGGTGCTGCCGCCAGATGTGGCCTTTAGCGGCTTTTCCAATAGCGCCGTGCTAGCCATTGCCTCGCTCTTCGTCGTGGCGGCGGGTGTGCAACGGACGGAGGCGCTGACCGTATTCGACCGCCTCCTCTTCGGGCGCTCCCGCGCCATGCCGGTGGTGCTGCTTCGGCTGATGGGGCCGACGGCGCTGCTCTCAAGCCTCGTCAACAACACACCGCTGGTGGCGATGCTCATCCCGCGCGTACAGCACTGGGCGCGCCGCGAAGGGGTGGCGGCCTCGAAGCTGCTGATCCCGCTCTCCTACGCTTCGGTGCTCGGCGGCATGATCACCCTGATTGGCACCTCCACCAACCTCGTCGTCTCGGGCCTGCTGCAACAGGCGACAGGCGCCGGCCTTCATTTCTTCGACCTGACGTGGGTAGGGCTGCCGGCGGCCTGTGTGGGGATGCTCTACGTGAGCCTGGTCGGTCATCGGTTCTTGCCGTCGAACCGGCAGCCGGACTGGCGGGCCGGGCGCAGCCTCAAGCCGTACCACTTCGAACTGCGCGTAGGCGCGCGGGCCCCAGCGGCAGGTAGAACCATTGAGGAGGCCGGATTGAGAGGGCTGGACGACGCCTACCTGATGCAGGTGCGGCGGGGCAGGCACACCGTAGGGCCAGTGAGCCCGGCCGAGGTGCTGCTGCCAGATGACGTGCTCGTCTTCTCGGGTGACGCTGCGTTGATCGACCCCTTGATGGCGGGGCACGGGCTGGAGCGCGTCGTCGAGGCCCCGTCGTCGAATGGGGTGCAGCGCCTGCCGCTTTTTGAGGCCGTCGTCGCGGCTTCGTCCACGCTCGTCGGCAAGACGCTGAAGGAGGTGGGCTTCAGGGAGCGATTTCAGGGGGTGGTGCTCGCCCTTCAGCGGCGGAGCCGTCACCTGGCCGGCCCCCTCGGCCAGACCCCCATCGAGGCGGGCGACCTGCTGCTGATCGAGGCGCGGCCCGGCTTCGACCGCCAGTGGAACGCCATGCGCGAAGACTTCTACCTGGTGGCGCCGGCTCTGCCGGAGGAGCCCGCCGGCCGGACGCGCCGGGCGCCAGTGGCGCTGCTGATCCTGGGGGGGATGGTGCTCGCCTCCGCCTTCGGGGTGGTGCCGCTCGTCACCGCGGCTTTTCTCGCGGCCCTCACCATGATCGCCACCGGCTGCCTTTCCCTCGCCGAAGCGCGGCAGGCCGTCGATCTGCCCTTGCTGCTGATGATCGGGGCGGCGCTGGGCGTCGGCGCGGCACTGACCGAAACGGGCCTCGCGGGCGTGGCGGCGCAGGGCCTGCTCCAGGCAACGGTGCAGGCAGGGCCGTTCATTATGCTGCTGGCTGTTTACCTCCTCACCAACCTCCTCACCGAGCTGTTGACCAACGCCGCTGCTGCCGCCCTCGTCTTTCCCATCGCCCTCGCCACTGCCCACGACTTGAACCTTGATCCGGTGCCTTTCGCGGTCGTGGTGGCCGTGGCGGCCTCCGCCGGTTTTTCCACGCCGTTCGGGTACCAGACGAACCTCATGGTGATGGGCGCCGGCGGCTACCGCTTCATGGATTATTTCAAGGCGGGCTTCCCGCTCAATGTGCTTGTGATGGCCGTGGCGCTGCTGTGCATCTGGCTCGTCTGGCTGTGAAGTTGGCGCGGCGCGGGGGCAGCTGCTGCGCCGACCAGGGCGCTCCTGCGACCACGGATTAGGTATCTCAGACTACCATTGGTGTAATGAGTGCCAAAAGATAGATCATCATCCGCAAGCGATTCTCA
>JAHEMB010000694.1:0-1504 GCA_024643915.1 Rhodothermaceae bacterium
TCGCGAGTCACCTACCGTGTCCGCCGGGGTGATTCGCTCAGCGAGATTGCCAAGCGCTACGGCGTGAGCGTGAGCAAGCTCAAGAGTTGGAACAACATCCGGGGCACGAAAATCCGCTCGGGCCAGCGCCTGACCATCTACCCTGGCAAAAGCGCAGGCCCCGTCACCTACCGCGTGCGCCGGGGCGACTCGCTGGGCAAGATTGCCAAGCGTTACGGTGTGCGGGTGAGCGACCTCAAGCGATGGAACGGCCTTCGGTCCACCACCATCCGGCCCGGCCAGCGCTTGAAAATCCATTCATGAACCTGCTCTTGCAGGGTAGGCAGAAAGGCGTCCTCAGCAACGAGGGCGCCTTTTTGCTTTGTATGGCGCGGAAACTTTACAGCGAGGGACTTGACTTGAGGCCGCCAAGCGCCTTCATTATTAAAAGCCGTCTCCACCACAAGCGCATCGTCGCCATGCACGTTTCCGATATTCTCGCTCAGAAAGGCGTGACGATCATCACGATCCACGACGACGCCCTATTGACGACGGCCATCGACATCCTGCGCAGCAAGAAAATCGGCGCCCTCGTGGTGATCAACGCAGCGAACCAAGTCGTCGGCCTCCTCTCGGAGCGGGACATCGTCTGGACGCTCGCCGACGCCGGATCGACGGCCCTGCTGGCCCACGTGCGCGACGTGATGACCGAGCATGTCTTCACCTGCCGCCCGGAGGACTCGATCAAGGAAATCAGCGCCTGGATGACGCGGCACCGCGTGCGCCACCTGCCTGTGGTGCGCGGCGGCGAGCTTGCCGGCCTCGTCAGCATCGGCGACGTGGTAAAGCACCGCCTCGACGAGATCGAGACCGAAGCCAGCATCCTGCGCGACCTCTTCATCGCCAGTCACTGAGCCCTATGCCGACACCGGGCACGGAAGCCGAGCACCTCTTCGTCTACGGCACCCTGCGGCGCGCCTTCGGCCACCCGATGCACCGCCTCCTGGCCCGGCATGCCGACTACGCAGGAGAAGCAACATATCAGGGACGCCTCTACGACCTCGGCCCGTATCCCGGTGTGCTGCCCTCCGATCAGGCGAATGAGGAGGTGAAAGGCGAACTCTACGCGCTCTATCCTGGCACCCGTGCCGACCTCCTGGCCCGCCTCGATGCCTACGAGGGTTGCGGCCCGCCCGGCGAGGCCCTCTACCGCCGAGAAAAACACGTGATTTACGCTAGGGACGGGGCGCCCGTGCAGGCATGGGTCTATCTCTACAACCGCCCCCTGACCGGGGCCCGCCGCATCTTTTCGGGCGATTATCTTACCTTGGACCACGCACCACCGACGACAGACTTTGGACAACGGGCAAGCCCATGAACATCGATCTTCGAGACGAATACGGTCGTCTCCTCGATTTCTACGACGAGGCAGAGCGGATGCTGGATGAGCCGGACACGCGCCTTTTTGAGGTGAACACCGCAGTATCTGGCTGGTCGACGGCGCAGCACCTCTACCATATTTGGC
>JAHEMB010000694.1:1514-2815 GCA_024643915.1 Rhodothermaceae bacterium
GAACGGACGCTCGCTCAAAGCAGTTGAGGTGATCGGGCGAGGCAGCAGCTTCGCCACGGAAGAGGGCGACCTGAACGACGCGGGCCGCTTCGTGCTGACAAAGGAGCAGATGCCACGTGGCCGGATGCAGGCCCCCGCCATGGTGGCCCCCCCCGACGACCTAGACCGGGCCAGGCTAGAAGCTTCGTTCCGACGCAGCCGGGGCAAGCTGGCCGATGTGAGCGACCTGCTGCCGACCCTGCCCGAGGCGACGGGCCGCATCCCGCACCCGGCCCTGGGCAGCCTCAATGCTGGCGAATGGCTCCGCTTCATCCGAATCCACTCGCACCACCACCTCGCCATCATCCACGAGATCGTGGGGCAGGCTGCATGAACGGGGCCCAGGAGCATTTCATCGCCACGCGGCGCACGGCGCGCTACGTCACGCTCGGCCCGGCCGCGCCGGACGTAGCGCAAAACGCAGTGCAGGATGTGTGGTTCGTGCTGCACGGCTACGGCCAGCTCGCCCCCTTCTTTATCCGCCATTTTCGCGTGCTCGATGATGGCAGCCGCGTTTTCGTAGCCCCCGAGGCCCTATCTCGCTTTTACCTCGAAAGCAGCGACGGGCGCGTCGGCGCGTCGTGGATGACCAAAGAGGATCGCGTCCACGAGATCAACGACTACCTTGCCTACCTAGATGCCCTCTACGACCACGTCTTTTCACAGATCGACCGGGCGCGGGTACGCGTTCACGTGCTTGGCTTCTCCCAGGGCTGCGCCACGGCCAGCCGCTGGGCCGCCCTCGGCCAGGCCCGCGCTGACCGTCTCACCCTGTGGGCCGGCGACCTTGCGCACGATCTCGACCTCGACGCCCACGCCGCGCTCTTTCGCCCCCTCGACCTCACGCTCGTCGTAGGCAGCCGGGACCAGTACCTGACGCCAGCACGGCTGGCCGAGCACGAGGAACGGCTGCGCCGCCACGCCCTTCCCTACCGCCTCCTCCCCTTCAACGGCGGCCACCACCTCGACGCCGATGTGCTGCACAAGCTGGCCGCCCTGGATGCGTAGCCAGGCCCCCTCTTTGCCAGAAGGATAGGCATTGCTTATTGAAGATCGCCGTGGTGTATCAAGAGGTGCATTCTCTTTCCACCATCATGGCGTGCCCCTTGCGCATGCAACAGCAATGAAAATCTCCCTTCTGGCCTGCCTTTTCGCCGCGCTCATCTTCCCCGCCACCTGCAACAACAATGATCCCGCCGACGACGGCACCTTCCACTAACTCCAGGTCGATTCCCTCCTCGCTGCGCTCCATCGCCACCGCC
>JAHEMB010000695.1 GCA_024643915.1 Rhodothermaceae bacterium
CTCGTCATGATGATGATGGTGTTCTTGAAGTCTGCCGTGCGGCCCTTGTTGTCGGTCAGGCGCCCGTCGTCGAGCACCTGAAGCAGGATGTTGAACACCTCAGGGTGCGCCTTCTCGATCTCGTCGAGGAGGACGACCGAATAGGGCTTGCGGCGCACCTGCTCGGTGAGTTGCCCGCCCTCCTCGTAGCCGACGTAGCCGGGGGGCGCACCGATGAGGCGGCTGACGGTGTGCCGCTCCTGATACTCGCTCATGTCGATGCGGATGAGGGCGTGCTCATCGTTGAAAAGGAACGCGGCGAGGGCCTTCGCCAGCTCGGTCTTGCCCACGCCGGTGGTGCCGAGGAAGATGAACGAGCCGATGGGCCGCGACTCCTCTTGCAGCCCCGCGCGCCCGCGCCGCACGGCGTTGGCCACGGCTTCGAGCGCCTCGTCTTGGCCGACCACGCGCCGCGCGAGCGCCTCCTCTATCCGCAGCAGCTTCGCCCGCTCACTCTCCAGCATCCGGCTGACGGGGATGCCCGTCCACCGCGAGACGATCTCGGCGATGTCCTCGGCGTCCACTTCTTCTTTGAGGAGGGCGCCGTGCTGCTGGATCTTCAGGAGTTCGGCGTTGGCGGCTTCCACCTCTTGCTCTAACTCGGGGATGCGGCCGTAGCGGATCTCGGCCACCTGCCCGTAGTCGCCCTGCCGCTCCAGGTTTTCGGCCTCCACCTTGAGCTGCTCACTCTGCTCCTTGGCGTGCCGGATCTTCTGGATCAGCTCTTTCTCCTGCTGCCAGCGCGCGCGCAACTCCGTCCGCTCGTCATCAAGATTGGCGAGTTGCTCGGCGATGCGTTCGAGCTTGGCCTCGTCGCCTTCGCGCTTGATAGCCTCGCGCTCGATCTCGAGCTGCCGGATCTCACGCTCCAGCCGGTCGAGGTCCTCGGGGAGCGAGTCGATCTCGATGCGCAGCCGGGCCGCCGATTCGTCCACCAAGTCGATGGCCTTGTCGGGGAGGAAACGATCGGTGATGTAGCGGTGCGAGAGTTCGGCGGCGGCGACGAGGGCGCTGTCGGTGATGCGGACGCCGTGGTGCACCTCGTAGCGGTCGTTGATGCCGCGCAGGATGGAGATGGTGTCCTCCACGCTCGGCTCATCCACGAGCACCATCTGAAAGCGCCGTTCGAGCGCCTTGTCCTTTTCGAGGTACTTGCGGTACTCGTCGAGCGTGGTGGCGCCGATGGCCCGCAACTCGCCGCGCGCAAGGGCGGGCTTGAGGATGTTGGCAGCGTCCATCGCCCCTTCGGCGGCGCCCGCGCCCACGAGCGTGTGGATCTCGTCGATGAAGAGGATGATCTGTCCGTCGGCCTCGGTCACCTCTTTGACCACCGCCTTCAGCCGGTCCTCGAACTCGCCCCGGTACTTGGCCCCGGCGATGAGCGCGCCCATGTCCAGCGCGGCGATGCGCTTCTCCTTGAGCCCCTCGGGCACGTCGCCCTGGACGATGCGGATGGCCAGCCCCTCGGCGATGGCCGTCTTGCCCACACCCGGCTCGCCCACCAAAATGGGATTGTTCTTGGTGCGGCGGCTGAGGATCTGAAGGACGCGGCGGATCTCCTCGTCCCGCCCGATAACGGGGTCGATCTTCCCCTTCCGGGCGAGGTCGTTGAGGTTGCGCGTGAAGCGTTCGAGCGACTGGTAGCGCCCCTCGGCGTGCGGGTCGGTGACGCGCTGGTTGCCGCGCACGTCCTTCAACACGTCGAGGATTTTCTCCTTGGTCACCCCCTGATCGCGGAGGGCCTGCCCCACGGCGTCCTTCGCCCCGGCGAGGGCCACCAGGAGGTGCTCAGACGAGACGTAGTCGTCCTTCAGCAGCTCCGCCTCGGCGAGCGCCCGGTCGAAGACCTTCTTCATCTCCTCGCCCAGGTACTGCCCGGAGACGCTCGCGCCCGTCACCACCGGCAGCTTCGTAAGCGCCTCATCCACCCTCGTCTGCACATAATCGAGGTTGGCGCCGAGCTTCTGGAGGATGGAGACGACGATGCCGTTGGGGTCGCTCAGGAAGGCCGTCATCAGGTGCGGCGGCTCCAGCCCCTGGTGGTTCTGCGAGGCGGCCATCTCCAGCGCCTGCTGCACCGCCTCCTGCGCCTTAACCGTAAATTTTTGCAGGTTCATTTTCCTCTATCTCCGTTCTATCTTCAATCGGTAAGAATGGCAGCCACGCGGGGCCGCCGGTCGTGCCTGCCAGAGGTTCCAAAAGCATACCATGCCCCGCCGTGGTGACAGGATGGCAGGATGCTGCAAGAGGGAAAGACAGAGAGGCGGGGCGTTGGCGAAATGTAGAAGCGCCGAGGCGCTGGCTCAAGCACTTCGTAGGCAACGTTGGTCCTTGAAGACGTACACCGAGGCTGCCATGGCAACGTGATTGCGGACTCGGCAACCGGCTCGCACGATGCATCAAATTCGACGCACGTTTTTGGCGAACACGCCGACCATGCCGCCTTCGAGATCGAACGAAACGCGATCGCCCTCACGCACTTCGCCGCCTGCCAGCGAGTCTTTGTCGAAAGCGATCTTTTCGTTCTCGTCCGTGTCGTGGTCGGGGCGGATGTAGCCCTTGCCGTCGTCGGAGTCGTAAGAAAGGACAGTGCCTTGCGTCATGGTGATGAACCGAAATGAATCGTCGTGGAGGGCGCGGCCCTTTCTCAGGCCACGTTCTGGAAAAGTACGCGGCGGGCACGGGGGGCACTGTAAAGAAAACGACAAAGCCCGGAGGCTGCGTGCTTCCGGGCTCTTTCCATTAAGCACATTTTCGCCTAACTGATTTGGAACCT
>JAHEMB010000052.1 GCA_024643915.1 Rhodothermaceae bacterium
CTCGAAGCGCACGTGGTGGACGCCCATCACCACGTCGCCAAACATGTCGATGAAGCGGCGGTAGGCGTCGTAGGCGAAGCGCTCATTGCCGGTCTTGCGGGCCAGCCCCTCTACCACGTCGTCGTTGATGCCGAGGTTGAGGACGGTGTCCATCATGCCGGGCATGGAAACGGCCGCGCCGCTGCGCACGGAGACGAGGAGGGGGTTCTCCACGTCGCCGAAGCGGGCGCCGAGGCTTTCCTCGAGATGCCGGATGCCCGCTTCCACCTCATCGGCCAGCCCTTCGGGCCAGTCGCCGCCGAGGTCGTTGTAGATGCGGCAGGCCTTCGTGGTGATGGTGAAGCCGGGGGGCACCGGCAGCCCGATGCTGCTCATCTCGGCCAGCCCGGCGCCCTTGCCGCCGAGGAGCGGTTTCATGCTTTTATCGCCCTCGGCCTCGCCGTTGCCAAATCTGTAGACGTGCTTATCCGCGTACGCTTCCATAGAGGTTTGTCGAAGGGTTATGAAGAGAGGAGGGAGGAGCAATGATCAATGAGGAATTAGCAATGATCAATGAAAAAGGATTGCCCTGTTCGGAGGGCAGCCTTTTCCTTGATCTCCCTTAATTGCTCATTGCCAATTGCTAATTGTCCAGCAGTTTGATGGTGTGGTAGAGCGCAAGGCTCAGCAGGGCCGCGCCGCCGGCGGTGGCCGCGAGGCCGGCCGTCATGCCGCCGCCCACGAGGCGTCCGATACGCGCCAGCCCGTGCGCCATACCGGGCGCGCCCGGTGTCGGTCCGCGCGAGGCTTCAATGAGTCCCACAGCGGCGCCTGCTGCCGCGGCTACGGCGGCGGTGAGGGCGGCGCCTTCGATCAACGCGTGCTTGTTCATGGCGGCAACGGTTGGGTTATTGGGGTTCGGCCAACGCACCATCTTCAAGGTAGCCATCACGCTGTCCGTCTGGCGACCCTCAATTGTAAAGGCTCGGTGGAAAATCAGTTTCAGCAAGCCCACCTATATCCTCGGAACGTAGCTGGCGGCGGGGCGTGAGACAACGCCCCTTTGATGAATCGATCGAGACGACAAATCGAGGAATCGACGATACGTTACTGTTTCACTTTTCCTCGTCTTTTCGTCTCCTCGATTCTTCGTCTCAAAATAATCCTGACCCCTTTATGAAGCGACTTGTCGTCGTCGAGTCTCCTACGAAAGCGAAAACCATTCGCAATTATTTGCCGCGTGGTGAATATCAGATCGAAGCCAGCATGGGGCACGTCCGCGACCTGCCCAGCTCGGCCGCCGAGATCCCTACGCAATACCGCAAAGAGGGCTGGGCGAAGCTCGGCGTGAAGGTCGATAACGGCTTCGACCCGCTCTACGTCATCCCGTCGAAGAAGAAGCAGGTCGTCCGCGAGTTGAAGGACGCGCTCAAGGGTGCCGACGAACTCTACATCGCCACGGACGAGGACCGCGAGGGCGAGTCTATCGGCTGGCACCTGATCGAAGTGCTCAACCCGAAGATCCCCGTCAAGCGGATGGTCTTCCACGAGATCACGCGCGAGGCCATCCTGGAGGCGCTCGACCACACGCGGCAGATCGACATGCACCTCGTCGAGGCTCAGGAGACGCGGCGTATTCTCGACCGGCTCGTCGGCTACACGCTCTCGCCGCTCCTCTGGAAGAAGATCGCGCCGAAGCTCTCCGCCGGGCGCGTGCAGAGCGTGGCCGTGCGGCTTCTCGTGTTGCGCGAGAAAGAGCGCATCGCCTTCGTCCCGGCGAGCTACTGGGACCTCAAGGCGTTCCTGGCGAAAGACGGCAGCCCGTTCGAGGCGGTGATGACGCACCTGAGCGGCATCCGCCTCGCCACCGGGCGCGATTTCGACGACGAGACGGGCCGACTCAAGGAGGGGCTGAAAGCCGGGAAGGACGTGCTGCTGTTGGGGGAGGCGCAGGCCAAGGCGCTCGCCAAGACCCTCCCCGATGCCTGGTGGCGCGTCTCAAGCGTGGAGGAGAAGCGCGTCACGCGCTCGCCCGCCCCGCCGTTCATCACCTCGACGCTTCAGCAGGAAGCTAGCCGCAAGCTCGGCCTCTCGGCGCGGCAGGCGATGAGTGTGGCGCAGGCGCTCTATGAGAACGGCCACATCACCTACATGCGAACGGACTCGACCAACCTCTCCAAAGAGGCTATCGAGGCGAGCCGTAACGTGGTGGAGCAGCGGTATGGGCGCGACTACCTCAGCCCGAAGCCGCGCCGCTACAGCGGGAAGGTGCGCAACGCGCAGGAGGCCCATGAGGCCATCCGCCCTGCCGGCAAGGCCATGAAGACCGCCGCCGAGTTGAACCTGTCCGGCCGCGAGCGGCAACTCTACGACCTCATCTGGAAGCGCACCGTCGCCACGCAGATGGCCGACGCCCGTCTTTTGCTCACCACCGTCCGCCTGGACGCGGGCGAGGGCGACGAGACGGCCACCTTCCGTGCCTCGGGCCGCACCATCGAGTTCCCCGGCTTCTTCCGCGCCTACGTCGAAGGCAGCGACGACCCGGAGGCTGCCCTTGAGGACCGCGACCAGCCGCTGCCTAACCTGAAGGAAGGCGACGAGCCTGAATGCCGCGATGTGGAGGCTGTGGGGCACGAAACGAAAGCGCCTGCTCGCTTCACCGAGGCCACGCTTGTCAAGACGCTCGAAAAGGAAGGCATCGGGCGGCCCAGCACCTACGCCAGCATTATCGATACCATCGTCCATCGCGGCTACGTGCGGCGGGAGAAGCGGCAACTCGTGCCGACCTTTACCGCCTTCGCCACCAACAACTTGCTAGAGGCGCAGTTCGAGCAGCTCGTGGATGTGGGCTTTACGGCGGACATGGAGCAGGTGCTTGACGACATCGCCGGAGGCGAGCGTGAAGCGACGCCGTACCTCCGCAGCTTCTTCCAGGGCAAGGAGGGTATCGAGAAGCGCGTGGAAGAGGCGCTCGATAAGATCGACGCCCGGGAAGTCTCGACCTTATCGTTTCCTAAGTGGGGCGAGTACGTCATCCGCGTCGGCAAATTCGGGCCGTATGTTGAAGGCCAGATTGGCGACGAGCGGATGACGGCCTCGGTGCCGGAAGAACTGGTGCCGGACGAGGTGACGGCCGCCTCGCTCGAAGCGCTCCTCAAAGCTGGCAACGCTGAGGACCGCGTGCTGGGTATCCATCCCGAGCAGGAGCAGCCCATTCTTCTGCGCAAAGGCCCCTACGGTCCTTACGTGCAGCTCGGCGATGACGAGCAGCAGGGCAAACCCAAGCGCGTCTCGATCCCTAAAGGCGTTGATGCCGGGGGTGTCAACCTCGCCTATGCCCTCGAACTCCTGTCCCTGCCCCGCACCGTCGGCGAGCACCCCGAAACGAAGCAGCCGATCCTCGCCAACTTCGGCAAGTACGGCCCTTATGTGCAGCAGGGCCGCACCTTCGCCTCCCTCACCGCAGGCGACGACGTGTTCTCGGTGAAGCTGGATCGGGCGCTCGAATTGCTCGCGCAGAAGGAGCAGAAGAACCAGCCGCTCCGCACGCTCGGCCAGCACCCGGAGACAGACGAGCCGGTGACGGTGTGGGCAGGGCGCTATGGCCCCTACGTCAAACACCAACGTACCAACGCCTCGCTCCCCAAAGACCGCGCCCCTGAAGCCATCACGATGGACGAGGCGCTAGCACTCCTCGCCGCTCGCAAGGCGAAGGGCAAGAGCAAAGGTCGCGGGGGACGAAAGAAGAAAACCACGGCGAAGAAGGGATAGTACAGGCCGACGAAATCAGCCCCGGGGACGGCGCCGCCAAGAGGCGCCGTCCTTTTTTTTGCCTTGAAATGTAGAGCAGGGCCTAGCTGACGGGCAAAGCCACGCTCGTGTGTTGGGGCCGCCGCATGCGCGGAAGCACGATCTCTTCTGGCCTCGCAAAGAGCGTGGGTTTGAAGAGGAGGCGATGCTCACGTTCCCGACGCCGCAGGGCGTCGCAGCCGGGGCACGGCTGGTCGGGATTGTCGACGAACGATCCGCAGTGGTGGCACTTGTCGGCGAAATAAGGGAAACTCATCTCATCCCTCCAAATGTAGGTGATGGGGCCGGCGCCCGCGACAGCTCTCTTTTTTGACTGACCGTCTCAACGAAAGTGTCACGAAAGCGCTTCCTGTTACAGGGTTCTCTCAGTAACCCTGAAGGCTACGTCAGGTATCCCCTGAGGTGACCGTTTGCCTTCGCTTCGTCGCACCATGCGTACTTATTTATTCTTACTTTAGCGCAAGGGGTTTCCATTTCCTTCAATTAACTTTTTGTCATCAAGACGCCTCTTTCATATTCCATCGAACGCCCGTCAGGGTGGCCCGTGATGCGGCAGTCCTGGGGGAAGCTGCTGTTTATGCACTGGCCCCTCGACGCGGCTGTGCTGCGGCCCTACATTCCCGCCGCCCTCACCCTCGACACGTTCGACGGGACGGCGTGGATCGGGGTGATTCCTTTCACGATGTGGGACATTCGGCTCGCTTTTCTGCCGCCGCTACCCGGCCTGAGCCGTTTCCATGAGCTCAATGTGCGGACGTACGTGACATGCCAGGGTGAGCCGGGGGTCTGGTTTTTCTCGCTCGATGCGGCAAGCCTGCCGGCGGTGTGGGGGGCGCGGCTCACGTATCACCTGCCGTACTTCCATGCGCGCATGTCGCTGGAGGAGCACGAGGATGTCATCGATTACGCCTCGGAACGCATTCACCGGGCCGCCCCGCCCGCCGATTTCAGCGCACGGTGGAGGGTGGGTGCGCCGATGCCGACCTCGGCCCCCGGCACCCTGCTGCACTTCTTAACGGAGCGTTACTGCCTGTACGCCCAGCGAAAAGAGCGCCTCTATCGCGCCCGCATCCACCACGACCCCTGGCCGCTCCGAAGCGCTGCGCTGCTGGATTTCTCTTCATCCATGATGGCCTCGCACGGATTGACTGAGCCTGAAACGGCTCCGCTGCTGCATTACGCCGAGGAAATGCACGTCGATATCTGGTGGCCGGAACGGCTTGATTGACGGATGGGACGGTAGGAGGGCGAAGCACAGGCGTTCGTACTACCTTCCAATACTTCAAGGTTTTTGCGTACCTTGCGGCTCGTCTCCAGATTGTCGCTTCATCAGCCTCCGACCGACATGACCTCAATGCTGGGTGCGCTGGACTGGGTGTTCATCGCGTTTTACTTCGTGCTCGTATTCGGTGTGGCGATCTGGTCGACGCTGCGGGAGCGGACGCGCGAAACGTCGGCCAACTATTTTCTGGCCGGTCGGAATGTGGGGTGGTTCGTCATCGGTGCTTCCCTCTTCGCCTCGAACATCGGGTCGGAGCACCTCGTGGGGCTGGCGGGGACGGGGGCATCGAGTGGCGTGGCCGTGGGGCAGTTCGAGATCCTGGCCTCGCTCATCCTGCTCATCCTTGGCTGGGTGTTTGTCCCGTTCTATATCAAGAGCGGTGTCTTCACGATGCCGGAATTTTTGGAGCGGCGCTACTCATCGGGCGCGCGGTGGTACCTCGCCATTATCTCCATTGTCGGGTACGTTCTCACGAAAATCTCGGTGACGATTGCGGCGGGCGGCATCGTCTTCGAGTCGATCATGGGGATCAACTTCTGGACGGGTGCGCTCGTGGTGGTGATCGCCACGGGCATTTACACCGTTTTCGGCGGGCTGCGAGCGGTGCTTTATACGGACATGATCCAGATGTTCGTCCTCGTGGGGGGCGCGATCCTCGTGACCTACCTCGGCCTCGACGCCCTCGGCGGCTGGGGCGAACTCCGTGCCTCGGTCGATAGCAGCTTCTTCGACATGTGGCAACCCTCCGACCACCCGGATTTTCCCTGGACCGGCATCCTCTTCGGCGCGCCGATCCTGGGGGTGTGGTACTGGTGTACGGACCAGTTCATTGTGCAGCGCGTCCTTTCGGCGTCGGACGAGGACAACGCGCGGCGCGGAACCATCTTCGGCGGCTACCTGAAGATCCTGCCGCTCTTCATCTTCGTCATCCCCGGCGTCATCGCCTACGCCCTCTCGCAATCGGGGCAGCTCGAACTGGCCGAGCCGGACCAGGCCCTGCCGACCCTCATCGGGACGCTGTTGCCCATCGGGGTGCGCGGCATCGTAGTGGCGGGGCTGCTGGCGGCGCTCATGTCGAGCCTTTCATCGGTCTTCAACTCGTGCTCGACGCTCATCACCTGGGACATCTACAAGAAGTTGAAGCCCGCAGCCTCGGAGCGGCAACTCGTGTGGGTCGGGCAGCTTTCCACCGTCGTGCTCGTGGCGTTCGGACTCGCGTGGATCCCCCTAATGAAACTGATCTCTTCGCAATTGTACACCTACTTGCAGAGCGTGCAGGCGTACATCAGCCCGCCCATTGCCGCCGTCTTCCTGCTGGGCATTATGTGGAAACGCGTCAACGCGAAGGGGGCCATGGCAGCGCTCCTGACGGGCTTCGTGCTGGGTATGCTCCGCCTCTTCGCCGAACTCTTCAAGCCATCCCTCAGCGGTCTCGTCTACGACTACGCCGATATCAACTTCCTGCACTTCGCCATCCTGCTCTTCGTCATTTGCTGTGCGGTGCTCATCGGCGTGAGCCTGCTTACGCCGCCGCCGCCGGGCTTCAAGGTGGCGGGCCTAACGTTTGAGACGGCGGACGAAGCGGCGAGCGACGGCGTGGTGCCGCCCGTAGAAACCATCACCGAGGTGCCGTCCGAGACGCCCGGCGAAGCGGTCTCGGTCGCCGAACTGCGCGGCACGTCTAACCCGGCCTGGCGCCGCCGCGATCTTTGGCTGACGGTGGGCCTCATCATCGCCGTCGCCCTCGTCTGGCTCTACTTCACCGGATGATCAACAATCAATGACGGGCGCTGCCGAGCGCGTGCGGCTCGTATCCTTCACCAGCCCAACGCGACACTTCAGTGCATCTACCGGGCGAAGGCGTCGAGGTCCCAGCCTGCCCGTGAGGCGCCGGCGTGATAGGTGCTTTCGAGGAAGTCCAGAACGGCCTGCCGGGGATCGGCGGCGGTGCGGACGTCGTCGTACTTGAGCATTGCCATTGCGCTGCCTCGGGCGTCCTCCCACCAGGCTGCCTCAGGTTGGAGCGCGGCCTCGGCCAGGCCCTCCGGCTCGGGGTGGGTGTAGGCGTAGAAGGCGGGGGCGGGCACGTTGTCGTCGCCCGGCCAGAAGCCGAAGCTGACCACCTCGTGCGAGTACCCCTCCCGGCTGACGCCATCCATGCCGTCGAGCCTTTCGGGCGGCAGGGCTCTGCCTGAGAAGCGCGTTACGACGAGGTCGAAGCTGTGCCAGAAGAAGTGCACGGGCGTGCTCTTGCCGAGGAAGCGCCCCCGGAACTCCTCCAGAATGCTGCCCACCCCGAGGAGGACCTGCCAGAAGCGATGGACGGCGTCGGCATCGTAGGAGGCATGGGTGTGATCCTCGGCGAAAGGCACGGGGCCGGGCCGGTCATACGGGTGGGCGAGGATTTTCACTTCCACCCCGATGTCCTCCAAAATCTCGAAAAGCCGCCGGTAGAAATCCGCTACCGAGAGCCCATCGCGCAAATCGAGGCGGTGGGCTGCGCCGGTGCTACTGCGCACGTCGAGCGCGTGGTCGATGAAGTCGAACGTGATATCAAAAGCGCCGAAGCCATAGGGGATGGCCCCCGTGGTGAGGCCGCGCGGCGTGAGGTAGAGCGTGACGTGCCACCAGTGGTTGAGCTTCGGGAAGAGCTTCAGCCGCACCTTGCCCACGATCTGGATGAAGAGGTGGAGCGTGTCTTTCGTGGCCCGCCAGTTTGCAAGAGGAAGCGGCGGGAAGAGCGGCTGCGGGTCGAGCGGAGTCGGGTAAGAGGCCATGAGCACGGTGAGCGAAAGGGTGAAAGGGGAAGGGGAGAAATATCAGGCGAACCAGTAGCCGTAGACGACGAAGAGAGCCATCGCCAACATCATCATGTTAACGGCGATCATCCCCTTCTCGCTGCGCCGGGCGTGGACGCTGGCCGCCACGAGCATTGTGAGGGCCAGGCCGAGGGCGGCCAGGGGCGTCAGCCAGGGCAGGATGCCGAGCCACGCGGGCAGGAGCATCCCGAGCGCCCCCAGCACCTCCAGCGTCCCGATGATGCGGATGGTCTGCTGTGAGAACTCCTCCATCACCGCCATCTTCTCGACCAGCTTCGGCTTGGGCAGAGCGAGCTTCATCCCCCCGGCCATAATAAAGGCAAACGCGAGAATGATCTGTACAACCCAGAGTGCGGTGTCCATGCGCGTAACCTCATTTTCGATGAATGGGCGTGCTTATTCGCCTCGTACGGTTTTCCTCCGACAGCCGACAACCGTCTCACCCGAACTCCTCTTTTAGCACGCCCATTTTGCCCGTGCTGTAGTCTTGCATCGCCTGGAAAATCTCCACCGAGCGGTTCATCACGAAGGGGCCGGAGGCCGCGACGGGCTCGTCGAGGGGCGCTCCGGCCATCAGCAGCACCCGCGTCTTTTTCGTGGCCTCTATCAGCACCCCGTCGCCGCCGGGCGGGAGGTGGGCCAGGTGCTCCCCTGCGATCAATTCATTCTTGTTGAGCCGCGCCTGGCCGTCGAGAAAATAGGCGAAAGCGTTGTAGTCCGGTGGGAGGGGGAAGAAATGGGCGCCGCCCGCCGCAAAGGTGGCGTTGAGGGCGAGGAGGGGGCTGAGGGTCTCGATCGGTCCTTCGACGCCCCCATGAGAGCCCGTCACCACCTGGATCGTCACTCGCCCGTCTTCGGAGGTGACGGTGGGGGTGTTTTCGGCGGCAAGGGCCTGGTAGGCGGGCGCGCTCATTTTGTGGCGCTGCGGCAGGTTCACCCAGAGCTGGATCAGCTCCTGCACGCCGCCCCGCTCGGCGAGGGCTTTCGGCGGACGCTCGCTGTGGACGAGGCCGCGCCCCGCCGTGGTCCACTGCACGCCGCCCGCATAGACGACGCTGTCGTTGCTGATGGAATCACGGTGGTGGACGCCGCCCTCATAAATGAAGGTTACGGGCGCGAAGCCCCGGTGCGGGTGCGGCGGTACGCCAAGATCCTGCTGCCGCCCACCCGCCCCAAACGTCAGCCGGGCGTGGTGGAGTAGGAGGAACGGGTCGATCTGATCGAGTGCGCCGTGGGGGAGGGGCTGCTTCACCACGAGGCCGCCCATGTTGACGGGGGCAGCGGGCGTGACGGCGGCGATGTGTCGGTAGGCAGGCATGGCGGTCAAGGCGTTTGATCGTGGGCAAGCGAGGCGAGGAGATCCTGTACGAAGGCGATTTCGTCGTCGTTGACGGCGTGGCCGAAGCCGGGGTAGATCCGCTCCGTCACCGCCGCGCCGAGCCCGCGCATCACCTCGGCCGTCTGCCGCACGCGCCGGAGGGGGATGTGCGGATCGACGTCGCTGCAGCCGAGGAAGACGGGCGTGCCGTCGAGCGATCCTTCGTAGGCGAACGTCTTGTCGTCCGGTGGAGGGTCTGGCTGTTCGCCGTTCCCGATCAGGCCGCCGCTGAAGGCCACCACGCCGCCGAAGCGCCGGGCGTTACGAGCCGCGTATTCGAGGGTCAGGCAGGCACCCTGCGAGAAACCCAGCAACACGGTCCGCTCCGCCGGCACGCCCGCCGCTTCAGCCTCGGCCAGCGCCTCTTCGATAGCCGCCAGCCCGGCACTCAGCTTCGGCTCGTTCTGCGCCAGGGGAGCGAGGAAGCTGTACGGATACCACGTGTGCCCTTCCGCCTGGGGCGCAAAATACGCCACCTCTGGCCGCCCGATGGCCTCCGCGAGGGAAAGCATCCCTTCCGCGGAGCCTCCCCGCCCGTGCACCAGCACCACGGAAGTGCGGAGTGCGGATTTCGGGTTTCGGATTGTGGGTGGCCGTTTCAGCAAGGCAGAGCCTTCGGGCGAGTAACCATCATCCATCGTCCACCTGCTATCTTCCAGCCATCTCGGGGATGCGGAGGGGGGGGAGTTGAGCCTCGAGTTGGGCGCGGCGCGGCTCCAGCCAGGGGGGGAGTTTCAGGTGCGTGCCGAGGGCGTCGGCGGGCTCGTCGGCGGTGAAGCCCGGCGGGTCGGTGGCGATCTCGAAAAGGACGCCGCCCGGCTCGCGGAAGTAGATCGAACGGAAATAGTTGCGATCCTTTACCTCGGTCACAAACAGGCCGAACGAGCGGACCTTCTCCCGCCACGCCAGTTGCTCGGCTTCGTCGTGGGCGCGGAAGGCGATGTGGTGTACTGTGCCGGCGCCGGGGCGTCCCCGCGCCTCCGAGGCCACCAGGTCGATGATGTTGCCGGGGGCCTGGCCGGGGGCGTGGAAGCGAAGACGACCGTCTTCTTCACCGGCGGCCTCATAGCCGAAGAGATCGGTGAGCAGGCGGGCCGTCTGGGCCGGCGCAGCGAGGCGCAGGGTGACGCTGTGAAAGCTGCGGATCGCCTCGCCGTCCACCGCACCTTGGGCAACAAGGTGGGCGACGAAGGCGAGGGGCAGGCCGTCCGGGTCGCGGAACGCCAGGACGCGCTCGCCAAAGCGCTCCGTCGGCGCGTCGAAAGCGTGGCCGGCGGCGGCGAGGCGTTGTTTCCAGGCGTCGAGGGTGTCGGCGGGGATCGAGAAAGCCGTTTCCGAGGTCATGCCGCTGCCTGCCTTACCCGGCACGGCGTGGGCCCAGGGGAAGAAGGTGAGGATGGTGCCGGGCCGTCCCGCTTCGTCGCCGTAGTACAGGTGGTAGGTGCCGGGGTCGTCGAAGTTGACCGTCTTCTTCACCAGACGCAGCCCCAGCAGACCGACGTAGAAATCGACGTTGCGCTGCGGCGGCCCGGCGATAGCTGTCACATGGTGGAGACCAGGGATACGGTCGCTCATGTTAGGTCGTTGGGGCTTGTGTTGCAGGTATCCTTGAGTACCGTCGCTGCCGAAAAGTTTCGCGCCGGGCGGTGGACAGCCAGCAAAAAGCCTCAGAGCCGGGGCAGAGGTGCTGCACCCGGCTCTGAGGACAATGCTGAAGGGAACAGGGAGAAAAGTTAGTTGGCGGCCGGGGCGGCGTACTTGCGCTCCATGAAGTTCTCGGTCACGACGTGGCCGTCAAAGAGATGCACGATCCGGTGGCTGTACTCCGCGTCCGCTGGGCTGTGCGTCACCATCACAATCGTCGCTCCCGCCTCGTTCAACTGCGTCAAC
>JAHEMB010000053.1:0-2384 GCA_024643915.1 Rhodothermaceae bacterium
CGTCCTGCTCAACGGCGAGGTGGTTACCACGAACCTCCAGCAGATAAACATCGGCCTTGAGGAGTTCGTGGAGCACTCGTATTACGAGAGTTGGCACACCAACGGCCAGCGCTTCAAGACCGACCCGCTCGGTGCCCCGCTGAGCCCCAACCATCCCTGGAACAAAGACACGATTCCCAAGCCCGGCAAGCAAAGCTGGCGCGACCGCTATTCCTGGGATACGCGCCCGACGTGGGACCGGCAGACGGTGGAGGCGGGCGCTTACGCCAGGCTCTACCTGACGGCGCGGGCGCAACAGCTCCCCGAGAGTCGTTTCCTAGAGGCCACCGGAGACAGCCTCCGCATCCACATCCCCGGCGCGTCGGGGCCGGACCGCACGCTGGAATGGCACGTGCCGGACGCCTGGAACACGTTCGAGCGTAACCTTGCCCGTGCCTACGCCATCCCTTACACCGCAATGGTGTGCATGGAGAACTGGCTTCTCGCGCAGGACCTCTTCCGCCAGAACAAGACCGACATCAGCCGCGCGTTAGAGATGCCGAAAAAAGGCACGCAGATCGGCGTCGGCTTCTGGGGGGCCGGGCGTGGCTTCCTCTCCCACCACCTCGTCATCGACGACGGCGCCATCGGCAACTACCAGATCGTCACCCCTTCGACCATCAACGCCGCCCCCCGCGCCCCCTGGGGCGACCCCGGCCCTTACGAAGAGGCCGTGATGAACACGCCCATCCTGGAGGAATACGACAAGCCGGACGAGTACAAGGGCATCGACGTCCTCCGCACCATCCGCAGCTTCGATCCCTGCATGCCCTGCACCACGCACATCACGGTGGACGGCACCGACCAGATGGTCACCCGCGAGGTGACGACATGCGCCTGCGGCGTCGAATGACCTATGAACGTGTGGGCGCAGGGGTGCCTCCCGTGCCTACTCCTCGCCCACACCTCCAGATCTCCCTCTGTTCATACAACTATAATGCACCGCGTCTTGATCGGGACCATCGGCTACCAGTACCTGCGCGACTACTCGGTGGGGCCGATGCTGTTGCCGCGTTTGCAGGCGATGGCCTGGCCGCCGGGCGTGACCGTGGAGGAACTGAACTGGGGGCCGATTGCCGTCGTGCAAAACCTGGAGGCGATGGCCGAACCCTACGACCGGATCGTTCTGCTGGCGGCCCGGGAGCAGGGCCGCGCGGTGGGGACGTTGACGCTGCGGCGTTGGCGCGGCGGCCTGCCCGAGCCGGAGCGCATCCAGGACCGCATTGCCGAGGCCGTCACGGGCGTCATCAGTGTTGACAACCTGCTCGTCATCGGCGAGCACTTCGGGGTATGGCCGGAAGAGGTTTTTCTCGTAGACGTGGAGCCGGGGCCGGAGGAGGCAGGCACCACGCTTACGCCCCCCGTCGAAGCCGCCATGCCGGCTATCCTCGAAACGGTCCGCCGCGCCGCCCTCGCCGAGGCCCCCAGCCTGCCGCCGATGGAACCGATGCACGGGCATCTGCTTGGACTCTACCATGCCAACTGACAAGCAACCTGCCGGCAGGCAACCGTCCGCGCTCGATGCACTCTTCTGGCGCGACGAGATCCTGCAGGTCCTCTTCTGGATGCAGGGCGAAGGCCTGGCCGACGCCGCCGGCATGGCCGACCTGCGCGTGTTTCTAACGAGCGATGCGGAGACGATTGCCTTCTACCTCGAAAAGATGACGGCGGAGGGCCTGCTCGCCCGCCATTCGAGTGGCGACGGCGCCCCCGCCGTGCCGCGCTACGCCCTCACCGAGGCGGGCCGTCGCGAGGCCGGCCACCGCTTCGCCGACGCCTTCGAGGGGATGCAGATGCAGGGCCACGGCGAGTGTAGCCCGGACTGTATCTGCCAGTGGGAAGGCCCCGCCGCCTGCCCCGCCCACCAGCATGACCACCCGCACGGATGAGTTACCTCTCCGACGCCGATTACGAACGACTCGCCCTGCGCCTCCAGGAGTTGATGGAGCGGATGGATACGATCCCGTTCCCCGCCGTGCAGGAGGCCGTCTTTGAACTGCTCCAGGGTCTCGACGCGCTGCATCGCGAGGGGCTCGCCCGCCTCCTCGACATGCTTGAGGCCGAAGCCCCGGCCCTGTTGCCGCGTCTCGAAGAAGACTTTGCCCTCCGATCCCTCCTCATGCTCTACGACTTCATCCCGCCCGAGGAGCCGGATGTGCCGGAGCTGCAGGTCGACGGCTTCGTCCCATTCGAAGAGGTGGACGTGCTCGAAGCGATCCGGCGCCCCATCTGGATCCCCGGCGGGCGCCGGGGCGACCTGGCGCCGGGCGTCCTCACCGCGAAGGTGTTCGAAGAGGTAAGTGTGCTGCTGTGCCGGGTAGACGAAGAGATTTTCGCGCTGCAAA
>JAHEMB010000053.1:2394-6557 GCA_024643915.1 Rhodothermaceae bacterium
CCCCTGGCTCAAGGGCGCCTGGAGGGGCACGTCCTCGTCTGCCCCTGGCACGGCTGCCGCTACGATGTGCGCACCGGCGCCCTCCTCGACGGCGTGGGACAAGCGCTGCAAACCTTCCCGGTCGCGGTAGGCGAGGACGGCCGGTTCAGCATTGGCTTTAACATCGAATCGTGATCCTTCGCTTCCGACCCTGTGTATGAAGGCTACTATCCTGCTCATCGCTGCCATCCTGCTGCCAGTCCTGAGCGGTTGTGAGGCGAATGACGCCTCGCCTCCCAGTGAGGAGGGGCGACCAGAAGTCACTCCGATGGACCGCCTGCCGGACGATGAGGCGGGGCAGATCGTGCGCCGCGCCATCGAGCGGGCCGGTGGCTGGGAGGCCTGGCAGAACGCGCGCACGCTGGACTACCAGAAGACCATCATCTACTACGACTCCCTCGGGCACGAAGACCGCCGCCTCAACCAGCATCACCAGTACCAGATGCAGCCGACACAGAAGATGCGGATCGAGTATGAGGACTTCGAAGGGCGGCAGATCCGCCTCGTCAACGACGGCGACGAGGCGGTGAAATGGATCGACGGGGAGCGGGTCACGAGCGAGAGCGACCGCAACCACGCCTGGAACTCGACTTTCGGCTCGCACTACGTGATGAGCATGCCCTTTAAGCTCACCGACCCCGGCGTCTCGCTTTCTTATGCCGGAAAGGACACACTCGACGGCACCGTCGTCGATGCCGTGCGGGTGGACTACGAAGAGGGCGCCGGCAGCGCGGGCGGCCTGCACACCTGGACCTATTACTTCGCCCACGACGATGGGCGCCTCGTGGCCAACCACCTGCGCTATGGTCCTGAGCCGGAGGATTACGACCTCACCGAGTACGTCGAGATACGGCCCATCGAGGGGGTGCACTGGTCCATCCGTCGCGCGAGCTACCACTCGAACGCGCAATACGAGAAGCTGGCGCAGACATCAGCTTACGTCAACGACGAGGTCCGTGTCAACGCACCGCTGCCCGACAGCCTGTTTGCCTTGTCACCGGCAGGATGAGGGCGGTGCAACATAACCGAGCGCCTCGCTTGCTCATTGCCGGCGTAGGAAACGTGCTGCGGCAGGACGACGGCTTCGGCATCGCTCTAGCCCAGCTGTTAATGAAGCGCGATGACTGGCCCAACGGGGTCACCCTGATGGAGACGGGCATTGGCGGCATCCACCTGGTGCAGGAGCTGATGCAGGGCTACGACGCGCTCCTGATCCTCGACGCCGTGGTGCGCGGCGGCACGCCGGGCCGCCTCTACCTGCTTGACGTCGACGTGGGCGATATTCGTGCGCTCCCGCTCGACGAGCAGCGGGAGTTTCTGGCCGACATGCACTACACCAACCCGCAGCGGGCGCTTATGCTGGCTAAAGGGTTGGGAGCGCTGCCGCCGCGCGTATACCTGCTCGGCTGCGAGGCGGCGGCACACGACGACTTTGCAATGGGGCTGAGCGAGGCAGTGCAGGCCGCCCTGCCCGCTGCCGTCGAGCGCGTCGAGGCCTGGGTGGAGGAACTCCGAACCAGGGAAGTTTCGTAACATTAGATTACTGGAGGGCGGATGACTTGCTTTCCGTCGCACCTGCCTTTTAATTGAGACCCTACATCGAACGGATTATTGGGAGGAAAATCATGCCGCGCGAACTGCTCAAAGACGACGAGGTCCGGGTGCCCCGCCGCGTCAATCAGGAGATCAAGGATCTGGTCGATCCCATCGTCTTGCGCCGCACGATACTGTGGCGCATCGGGCTGGGACTGGGCGTGCTGGTGGGGCTCGGCCTCCTGACGTGGTACGCTTTCATGCGCCCCCCGACAGGCAAGGCCCTGCTGGCCGAGGCCGTCGAGGCGGCGGGTGGGTTGGAGCCCTGGCGGCTGGTGGAAGGCGGCACCTACACCCGCCTCCACACCGTTTATGACGAGGACGAGCAGCCCGTGCGCGTGGTGACCGAGCGCCACGCTTTCCGCTACGGCGACGACGGCGCCATCGTGATGGAGACGACGAGCGACGCCGGGCACGCCCGCATCGGTCGTAACAACGACGGCTACTGGGCCTCGCTCGACGGCGAAGAGGCCGACCCCGAAGAGCTCGCACGGGAGATGGACCTGATGTGCGAGTCCGACCAGTGCACGCCCACGTGCAGCATGGAACTCTCGTTCTACCGCTTTTCGATGCCCTTCAAGCTCACCGACCCCGGCGTGATCTCCACCCACGGCGGCACTACGATGCTCGCTGGCCGGACGGCCTCCCTCCTCCAAGTCGGCTTCGAAGAAGGCGTCGGCGGTGATCGCTGGACGCTCTACATCGACGACGAGACGAAGCTCATCCGTAAGATAGAGTACTATGAGAATGCCGACGAGGACGCCGTCGATACGCCGCCCCAGGAAATCTATTGGAGCGACCACCGGATCGTGGACGGCCTCGTGGTCAGCCACCGTCAGACGTACTACCGCGCCAACGGTACCAAGCTGGAGGAGTACGTGATCAAGGACGTGGATTTGCGCACGCCTGTGCCGGACGAGCGCTTCGCGCGGCACGCGGCGCCCTCCCTGCAGACGGCGTCGCTGGATGGTTGATGTCCCTTTCGCGCTGACTACGAAGAAGCCCGGCAGGCTGCGACCCGCCGGTCTTCTTGCGTCGATGCGGTGGTGCGTCGCTTTCAGTTCGCTGCGATTTGATCGGCCAGGGCGCGCAGGCGGGGCAGTGCCGTAGACTGCCCGTTCAGGTCCACAAGCGTTTTGCCTTCGCGTTCGGCCTGCATTACGTGCTCATCGAAGGGGATGACGGCGACGATGGGTAGATCGATGCGGTTGCAATATTCGCGCACGGCCTGCTCGTCCTCTGCGGAGCGCACCTTGTTGGCAATGGCCGACACCCGCTTGATGTCCAACTCCCGCGCCAGTTCGGCGAGCCGGCGGCCCGCTTCGAGGGAGCGGTAGTAAGGCTCGACGACGATGTAGAGGGCGTCGACATACTTCGAGGTCCCCCGCTTCATGTGTTCGAGGGAGGCCTCCATGTCCAGCACCGTCACCCGATCGCTGGTAGCGGCAACGGCGGCGTGGACTACCTCGCGCACCACGGCGTGCGAGCCGCACATGCAGCCCGTGCCGGCGTGTTCCGGCTTGCCCAGCATCAGCAGCCGCACATTGTCCGGGGCCGACAGGGTATGCTTGTCCAGCAATTCGTCGAGCGACGACTTGAGCTGGAGCCGTCGATGTCCATCCTCTTCCACACGCTCCAGCAGGTCCGCGCTGCTGAGAGGCGGCGGCTCCTGGTTGGTCAGGCCGAGGACGACGGCGAGGTTGGGGTTCGGGTCGCCGTCGATGGCGAGGACGTCGAGGCCTTTGCGGCCAAGGAGGCGGCTGAGCGTTCCGGAGATGGTGGTCTTGCCCACGCCGCCTTTACCTGAGATGGCGATTTTCATGGTTCGTAAGCTAGAATGGAGAGAAGGAGAAGCTTGCCGGTTCATACCGGAGCAACGGGCAACGGTTCACAGGAAGGTCATACTATCTCCTCGCCTTTGCACAGCAAACAAGGCGGCTGCCGGGGGCGAGGCGCCGGGCAGCCAGGAGGATGCGGGATGGCAGAAAAGAAACCACGCTGGCGCGGCGCCCCACGAGGCATGGAGAGCGGAGGCTAGCGGCGTACGGGCTACGGAGATGAGGGTAGCTAGCGGCGGGGCATCAGCCCGGCCGGGGAGTGACCTAGAGGGGCAGGAAGCCGTGTCAACAGCAGCGCGGGGCCGGTTCAGTGTCGGGCCGGCGCCGCGTGGGCTTTACGGAAGCTGTTGCCTGCAGGCTCAGGCAACAGCGACCTGCTCGAAGCATACTTTGTTTTACCTATGTTTTACCTATCACATAGCAAGACCCTGTAAATACAAGACCTACAGGGGCCTCGTGTGGGCCCGGCAGGATTCGAACCTGCGACCAATCGATTATGAGTCGACTGCTCTGACCGCTGAGCTACGGGCCCGCGACGCGGGCGGCGCCGCGTCTGCATCGAAGATAGTCCGGGCTCGCACCTCGGCAAAAGGGGATTCGGTGCGAAGCGTACACCACCGGATCGATCCCGGACGCCGCGATTCTGTTAAGAAAGAGTGACGTCGCCATTCGGGAGTAGCAAGAAGTAAGGCG
>JAHEMB010000053.1:6567-11155 GCA_024643915.1 Rhodothermaceae bacterium
AGCTACGGGCCCTCGATAACCATAAACAGGACGTCGCGCGTCCTGCGCCTTCTAAACGCCGCTCCCCTTCAGTTGTTTACGGTTCTTCAGACAGCGTAGAAAGAGCCGGGGGTACGTCCCTTCCCTGACTCCACCGTCCGTATCTTCCACGCCACGCCCCTTCTCCGCATGAACGCGTAAAATCGTGCCCCCTTTGCTCCGCGAATACCTCGATTTCGCCGTCGAGACGGCCTACCTGGCCGGGCGGCTCACGCTCGGATACTTCCAGACCGGCCTTCGCCCCGACTTCAAGGCCGACGACAGCCCCGTGACCGTGGCGGACCGGGAGGCCGAGCAGCTCATCCGCACGCGCATCGAGGCGCACTACCCCGGCCACGCCATCGTGGGCGAGGAGTACGGCGCGAAGGAGGTAGCAGGCGCCACCCACCGCTGGTTCGTCGATCCCATCGACGGGACGCGCTCGTTCGTGCGGGGCGTGCCGCTCTACGGCGTGTTGCTGGGGCTGGAGATCGAAGGGACAGTGGAGGTGGGCGTGGCTTATTTCCCGCCCCTGGAAGAGATGATTTACGCTGCCACAGGCGAGGGCTGCCACTGGAACGGCCGCCCGGCGCGCGTAGCCGAGACGGCCCGTCTCAGCGAGGCCCTCATCTCCTGCACGGACCCCACGCTCTTCGACCGCTACGGCGGCGCGGCGGCATGGCAGCGGATGAAAAAGGCGGCGGCCTCGGCAGCGGGCTGGTCGGACGCTTACGGCCACGCCCTCGTCGCCACCGGTCGGGCGGAGGTAATGATGGACCCGGTGATGAGCCCGTGGGATTGTGGCCCCTTTCCTCCGATCCTCCGCGAGGCGGGCGGCTTTTTCGGGACGTGGCAGGGCGAGGAAACGATCTACGGCGGCGAGGCCCTCAGCACCACACAACGGCTGCTGCCCGAGGTGCTGGACATGCTTCATGATGCGTGAGGAGCCAGCCCCGATTCTGTTTATCGGGGTGAAGGTGCTTGGCTGCAACGTTCAGGCGAACTCCCTCACGTTTCCTTCGGAAACCCAATCGAAGATTACCCCAGGAAAGGTTCACGTCAGTAAATCTGCGATTTCACGCTTCACCCAAATCAGGCGAACGATGGAAAACGGAAAGCTGGAAGCTATCAGGATCAAGCGGATGCGGCGCGGGCCGATGGACGCCGCCGCGGCGGCCGGGCTCGTCGCCGGGCGCGGCCTCGAAGGCAACACCGACCAGGGCGGCAAGCGCCAGGTGACACTCATCGAGAAGGAGGTGTGGGAAGGGCTGATGGACCAACTCGGCAGCGACCTGCCGCCCCACACGCGCCGGGCCAACCTGATGGTCAGCGGCGTCCGGCTCGAGGAGAGCCGGGGGTGCGTGCTGCGCATCGGCGCGTGCCGCCTCCACATCCGGGGCGAGACGAAGCCGTGCGAGCGCATGGAGGAGGCCCTCCCCGGCCTCAAGCACGCCATGTACGACGCCTGGCGCGGCGGTGCCTTCGGCGAGGTGTTCGACGGCGGTGAGATCCGCGTCGGCGATGCGGTGGCGTGGGAAGTCGAGGAAACGGTGCCCTGACTGGGCTGCCTCACGTCTGGCCCTGTGGGGATCAGCCCTCGAAACACCGAAGGGCAAGGATCCCTTTCGCAGACCACGGACTACACGCACCCGAGAGCAGGAGGACGCATGGCCGACACAATGCGTGCGATGGGGGCGGCCGGCGACACCATCGAGGTGATCGAGATTCCCAGGCCAACGCCGGGCCCGGGCGAGGTGCGTGTCAAAGTGATCGCGGCGGCGGTCAACGCGGGGGAAGAGAAGGTCATCGCCGGAGACTTCGTCGGGCGCTTTCTGCACACGAGGACCTCCCCACTTGTGCTCGGGTGGGGACTTCGCAGGGACCATCGACGTCCTTGGGGACGGGGTGACGGGCCTCAAGGCAGGTGACGCCGTGTGGGGCCACCTGGCATATGCCTCGTCCCAGAAGCAGGGCACGTTCGCCGAGTACTTCGTGGTACCGCGTGCCTCACTCGCGGCCAAGCTCGACGATGTGCCCTACCACGTGGCCGCGGCGGCCGCCACCGTCGCGATGACGAGCTTGCAGTCGCTGCGAGACCTCGGCGGGCTCACTAAAGGCGGTAAGGCTCTGATCATCGGGGCGGGGGCGGCATCGGCTCAGCCGGGGTCGGGATCGGCAAGCGCCTCGGCGGACACTTCACCGGCGTGTGCAGCACCAAGGACGTTGAACGCGTCAAGGCGCTCGGCGCCGATGCGGTCATCGACCGAAAAAAGTCCAACCTGCTCGATGCCGAATCGGCCTACGACGTGATTTTCGACACCCCGGCGGTGCACTCGTTTGGGCGTTGTGCGAAGGGCCTGCGGCCCGGCGGTACCTATGTTACCACCCTGCCGGATGCGGCCCTGGTCACGGGCATGGTGCGCGCCCTGTTCACCTCCAAGCGGTGCCGCTTCGTCCAGGTCGCCTCCAAACGAGCGGACCTCGAACTCGTCGGCGGCTGGCTGCGCGACGGGCTCGCCGTACCGATCGACTCGCGCTACAAGGTCGCTGACCTGGGCGCCGCCATCCAACGCCAGGCTGACCGCCGCCGGGTCGGGCGCGTCGTCGTGGAGGTTGCCGAAGGCTGGCCCTCGTGAGGAGCGGGTCACCCCACCGCTTCGAGCGCCGCGCGAATCTGCGCCCCGGCGTCCTCCAACGCCGCCCGCGCCGGCTTTTGAAAGTAGCGCTCCGAGAACCGCAGCCCGAACCCGTCTCCTTTGTACCGGGGAAAGACATGGAGATGGACGTGGAACACTTCCTGCATCGCAGCCTCCCCGTCGGCGAGGAAAAGGTTCACCCCCTCGCACCGGAGCCCGCTCGCCCGGAGGGCCGCGGCGATCCGCTGGGCGACCCGGAACAACTGGGCGCCGGTCTCCGGATCCAGGTCGGCGAGGGAGGCCACCGGTTCGTTCGGGACGACGAGGACGTGGCCGGGGTTGACCGGCTGGATGTCCATGAACGCCGAGACGCGGTCGTCGCGGTAGACAAACGTGGCCGGGGCGTCACCTCGGAGGATCTGAGCGAAGACGGTCTCAGGCATGGGGGTCGCAGGAGATGAGCGGCAGAATGATGAAGTGCAGCCGCCACAAGCGGCAGTATCGCGGTGTTACACGGTCCGCCCTGAGGGAGGAACCGCGCAGGCCCCGTCTTCACATCCGCCCATCTCGCGCTCGATATAGGACCGGAACCATGGCACCTTCAGCAGGAGGCGGGCAGGGGCATAGAGCGGAACCGCCCGGGTAATTAGCCGAAACGCATCGGCGCCTCGTTCGATTGCTCCCGAGGCCCGGTCTTCGACGACGATCTCACCCATTTGTAGCGGGCCTGTAGGCGGCGTCTCCGTGGTGTCCTCGACCCTGCCGAGGAGGTCGAAGGCATGGTGTGTGCGGGCGATCCGTGCACACTTGGCGCAGTCGGGATGCCGATAGAGGAGGATCTTGCTCATGGTACTGTACACACAGATGTGAGGCTGTAGAACAGTTGAGTTGATGGATTATACGGCATCTTGCCGATCTTACTCAATCAATTCGAACTGGAGCAAGTGATGATAGCAGTGTTTGTGGTGGCTCCGTTCCCACTCCTCAACTTTCAGTGGACCGAAGACGGGATGTTCATGAATCGCTTCCGGGGGTCTACTATGGTACGAAAGAAACCTGCCCACCTCCTCCTTCAAGACAGTTCTTGCCTCCGGCAGACTCCGATAGCGCAAAGGACCTGGTTCCTCCGGTAAGATCGGATTCCTGAAATGGTGGTGGCGCTTCCCTGTCAAAACACCTCGGCCAGGTAAGACGGATGGACGCAAGGCCCGAGCCCGTAGAATTCGAGGAAGTTCATGATGAGGGGCCGCCACTTGTCTGGATCGATGTGGTGCCGGTGGCCGGGCTTGAGGATGGCCTCGTGCACGTGCGTGCGGACTGCCCGGACTTCGATGGCTGCGGAATGCTCGCCCGGCGGCCCCACCTCGCGCAGGTGCACCACCTCGCACTCGATCTGGATGGGGCACTCGGCGACGCGGGGAGGCGCGACGCCCTCAGACGCGAGCGGCGTCAGCCCGGCCTCGGCGAACTTGTCCTTCACGTGGCGGAACCCCATCGCCTGCTTGTAGGCCGGCATGGGGTTGCTCCCGGTCGTGCCGGCGAGGCGATCGACTGCGGTCACGAGATCGACCGACGCCACGTTCAGCACACACTCGAAGGCTCGGCAAAGGTTGGCGACGGTGTGGGAACGCGTCCCCATCCCAATCACCCCCGTCTTGCCGAGCCACCACGCCGAAGAGATCGGCGCGAGGTTCGCCGTGCCGTCGGGGTTGCGCGTGCTGATGAGGAGGACTGGCGTGCCGAGGTAGAGGATGGAGGGGTCGATGGTTCGATGCGAGGGGAGGCCGGTCGTTGCAGTGGTCGGGGCATCCAGGGTGGGGGAGCCGAGCCTTGTCAAGGGATTGAGGAACGTATGCATGATTCGTCAGGAAGGTTCGAAGGAACGTCCATGCGAAGATGCGAAAACCTCTCCTTGTCGCGCTTCCCGGATCTTG
>JAHEMB010000696.1 GCA_024643915.1 Rhodothermaceae bacterium
GCAGGAGGACGGCCACATCGCAGTCACGGATGGCGCGCTCGGTGCGGAGGAGCGAGTAGAACTCGACGTTCTCGCGGACGCGCGAGCGCTTGCGCAACCCGGCGGTATCCACCAGCACCACCTCCTGCCCCTGAAAGGTGAGGGCGGCATCGACGGCGTCGCGCGTGGTGCCGCTGATCTCGGTGACGATGCTGCGCTCCTCGCCCAGCAGGGCGTTCGTGAGGGACGACTTGCCCACGTTGGGCCGCCCGATGATGGCGATGCGCGTACGCTGCTCGTCGTCCTCTTCCTCCGGCGCCTCCGGTAGGACCTCTACGACGGCGTCGAGGAAATCCCCCGTGCCGGTGCCGTTGATGGAGCTGAGGGGGAAGACGTCGCCTAGGCCAAGCTGGTAGAAGACGGGCGCCTCCCAGCGGCGCTGCTCGTTGTCGGCCTTGTTCGCTACCACGAGGACCGGCTTCTTCGTCTTGCGGAGGACGGTCGCCATCTCCTCGTCGAGGTCGGTGATGCCCGTCGTCACGTCCACCACGAAAAGCAGCACGTCCGCCTCGTCGAGGGCAATCTTTACCTGCTCGCGGATGGCTTGCTCGAAGCGGTCCGCTGAGCGCGGCACGAACCCGCCCGTATCGACCACCTCGAACTCGACGCCGTTCCAGAGCGCCTCGCCATAGACGCGGTCGCGCGTCACGCCCGGCTCATCGTGGACGATGGCCTGCCGCGCTTCGGTGAGCCGGTTAAAGAGCGTGCTTTTGCCGACGTTGGGCCGGCCTACGATGGCGACAAGAGCCATGACTTAAATGCGGGGTGCAGATTGTGGAATGCGGAATGAAAAGAAAAGGCGCGGGGCACGCCCGGGGTTGGTGCCGGGGAACGTACCACGCGCCTTTTTCCAGTTTATTGCGAACTGATCGAGAAGGCTCAGGCGGCGAGTTCTTCCAACGGCATTGGCTTGTGGGCCAGCCGCTCGGGGAAGAGGCCACGCTTCATCTCCATGCTCGACACGTTGCCCGCGCCGAAATGGATCTCCAGGTACTTCTGGATGATCCACGGGTCGATGGTTTCGCCACAGGTGAAAATGTCTACGGCGGCGTACCCGTGCTCCGGCCACGTGTGGATGGCCACGTGCGACTCTGCGATGACCACCACCCCGCTCACGCCATGCGGACTGAAGCAATGGAACGCATCGGTGACGATGGTGGCCTGCGAACGCCGCACGCCTTCGAGCATGATATCGCGAATCAGATTTTCATCGTTGAGCACCGCTCGATCACAATCGTAGAACTCGACGAGAATCTGTCTTCCGAGTGCTTGCATCAACTACCCTCCTAGGTATGTGCACCCCCCACGTGCCACGCGCGGAGAAACATTGTATGTGGTAACGCTACGTAAAGAAGCATTCACGCATACAACCGCAGTCCTGGCGAACGAAGGGTAGGGAGACGCCGGAAGACGTGTAAAACGCTACATGTCACGCCCCCTAGTACTTGCTTTCGCCAGCCGCTAGCGCATCACGGCCCCTGCACCGAAGCACGGGAGCCGTGGAAGCTTTGCGATTCAAAGAACGCGGATTCGTGCGTTGCTCAGCGGCGCGCCCGGTGGCAGCAGGCCCGCCTCCCCGCATCCGCCTTTCAGCCGACCCGGAGCTTAAAAATACTTCTCCCAGAATTGCCATCAGGCCCCTCGCTTTCGGGAAGCTGCCTGACCCTTCTGGAAGAGCACCCCAACGTTCGATCCAACCGGCTGTTCCGTCCGGTGCCGCCTCGCCGGGCGGGCCAGCACCCTCCCCTCGTGAAGTCGCCAAATCTTCAACCGGAGGCGGCATGCAGGGCCGGCGCCCGGGTTGAAGGGGAACGAAGCGCGCCGTAAATTCGTTGGGTGGCTTCGGCAAATCAGCCGGTGTTCTTTGGCGGTAATTGATCCCGTAGCTCAGTTGGCAGAGCATCTGACTTTTAATCAGAGGGTCCCAGGTTCGAGCCCTGGCGGGATCACCGAAGTGCGGAATGACGAGTGCGGAGTGACGAGTGTGTACCAATGGCATAGGTTGATGCTATAATGACCCACTCCGCACTCCGTGTTGTACACTCCGCACTTGCTAGGCCCGGGTGGCGGAATAGGTAGACGCGCCGTCTTGAGGGGGCGGTGCCCAATAGGGCGTGCTGGTTCGACTCCAGTCCCGGGCACATTGGTGATTCTCTTTAAGGGAGGGCGGCGCTATTAAACGCCGCCCTCCCTTCTTTTTGGGCGATTTCGTCTCTTCTTGCGCGCGCCTGATTTCGATGAATCCCTAAATTCCTGCTCCCTCTATCTGGCTGCGTCTCTCTGATCGCCACCGCTCGCGCTTCCTATGCCTGGGCGTGAAGGTGTGGCCCGTGCTGGAACCCGTGCCTGCGGCGCGCGCAAAGCCCACCCTCATGCCGACCTCATCAATCAAACCAATACGTGTCTCCAAGCGCAACGCCTACTTTGACACGACGGGTGCGTTCTCGGAGCCATGGCCCTGCGGGTCCTCTGGGGAAAACCGCCCGCTGCGCCTAGGCAGGCGGATCGCTGCTTCTCTACGCTGCTGAAAATAGGAAGTAACTATGCCTCGGCGATTGGTTTCGTTGACGGGTCTCCTGCTGCTGGGGCTCCTACCGGGAAGCCCCCTCTGGGCATAGGTCATCCAGCAGGATTCGCTCGCCCTCGTAGTACTCTACAATGCCGCGGGCAGACCCACCTGGATCGATAACGCGCACTGGCTCACGCGGCCGATCTTAGAATGGGAGGGGGTTGAGGTTACCGGCAACCGCGTCATGATGTTAAGCCTTAGCG
>JAHEMB010000697.1 GCA_024643915.1 Rhodothermaceae bacterium
ATCGCCGAAGTAAGAAGTGATGATTGGGTGCGGTCGGTCGCCCATCACCATTTCGTAGAGCTCGTCGTCGGTCACCGTGATGCCGAGGCGTTTCATCTCGCGCTCGCGCAGGCGGTTCTCGATGAGGCCGTTGAAGACCCCGTCGCGCATCGACTCAATCTGCTGCGCCGTGAGGGTTTGGCCGGTCTGCTGCTGGTAGTTCTGCACCTGGGCATCGACGGCGCGCACGTACTCATCGTACGTAATCGCCTCGCCATCCACCACGGCAATGTTGCCGCCTGTGGCGCCGACGACGTCGAAGGCGCCGGAATCTTGCAGCACCCAGATGACGCCGAAAGAGATGACCAGAATCCAGAGTACGACTCCGGTGTTCTCCCGGAGCTTGTTCATCGTCCCCATCTAAAAATCCTCCACCGCTGTGGGTTGCAACGCTTACGGATGATGCGGCCCCGCCCATACCGGTGCGACAAAAAGGCGCAAAATAGAGGGGGCGGGGTGGAAAAAGCCCGTGATATGGAAAGCCGGGCTATAAGTTCTCTCGCTAAGCCCGCCAATATACTGAGCCTAGAAGTGATTGTTCTAACGCCTCGATAACCTTAACAAAGGCTCCTTAATATGCCAAGAGCACAGAGAGGCATGGCGGGGGAAGAGCCGGCAAGGAGAAGGGTGTATAGCGAATGGCGAACAGGGAACTTCTACATTCCCCATTCGCCATTCTCGCTTTACTACTGGCCTCGCTTCTGTTACGCCGCCAGGGCGTGCGTCTCGATGAGGCGGGCGCGGAGGGTCGCCAGGATCTTGCTGAGGATCTGGGAGATGCGGGCCTCGGTGAGAGAGAGGATCTGGGCGATCTCTCGCAGCTTCAGGTTCTCAAAGTAGTAGAGGGCGAGGATCGTCTGCTCCCGCTCGGGCAACTCCCGCACGAGGACGGCGATGTAGTCGTGGAGCGAGTTCTGATCGACCTGTTCGAAGGCTTCCAGGGCGTCGTCGTTGGGAATGGTGTCTAGGGCGGCCTGGTCGCTGTCGTAGGCGGTGCTGGAATAGAGGGAAAGGGCGAAGCGGCGCTGGGCATCGTTGAGCAGTCGATGGTAGTCGCTGATGGAGATCTCCAGGTGCTCAGAGATCTCGTGGTCCATTGGCTCGCGCCCCAGGTGCTGCCGCAGGACCTCTTTGGCGTGCTGCGCTTCGGCCAGGCGGCGGCGGCGCTCGCGCGGCAGGGCGTCGATGGAGCGGAGGTAATCGACCAGGGCGCCGTGGATGCGGCCGTAGGCGTAGGAGATGAAGGGGGTTCCGTGCTCGGGGTCGTAGCCGTCGAGGGCCTGCAAGACACCCAGCAGCCCGACGCTCTCCAGGTCGTCACGCGAGGCGAGCGGATGGTTGGGCACGTTCAGCCGTCCAATAAGCGAGCGGACGAGCGGGATCGAGGCGACGGTGACGGCCTCGCGGGCTTTGGGACTGGGAGTGAGAGCGAATTCCTGCGCAAGCCGTTGTAGATCGTTAGCCATTGTTGCCTCCCGAGCGGATGGTAATCAGGTGATGCTGTGAGTGTCGCTCGGGGAGGCGGTAGACGACCGCGGCCGGCTGCCTCGCCAGCGACGGTGATCTCCTGTTTCAACCACTATGCCCGCCGGGGCGCAGGGACAGGATGAGGAAGGGGTAACGGCGCCGAGAAAGAAGCGATGAGGCGCGCAAAGAAGAGCAGAACTCTGACATGGCGTGGAAAGCGACTTAATCTGATTATCGGCCAGTGCGCGCCATATTTAAGGATTTTCACAGTCGAAAATTCGCCGGGCCTTGTTCACTCGTAGAACTCGGAGCGGGGAAAAGGTCAACAGAGAAAGGCAGTTAAAAAAGTTCGACGCGCCCTGAGCAGGAGATTTGTAGCGCGGGCCCGGGGCGGAAAAGATTACCTTTCGTAACGGAAAAGAGTTACTTCTTTACCTTTTCGGTAAGAACAGGCTTTGCACGACGAGATCACTTCGCGCGGCGCTTGCGCATGGCCACGGCGAGCCGCTCGGCCACGGTGTCGATCACCTCGGGGCGGCGGTAATAGCCGGACCGCATACGATCCAGGATCTCCGTCAGACGCTCGCGGGGAAGCGACGGCACGTCCGGCAGGGCCTCGGGCAGGCGGTGCACCGTCACATGCGGCGGTAGCTCCGGCAGAGGCAGCAGGGGGGGCATGGCGTTCGGCTCCTTGTTCACAGGCGCACCGGCTTCCCCGGGGTCGGGCGAAAGCTCTTGCGGATCCTGTCTTTTGCCGAGCGAGCGCGGCTGCCGATCATCGGGCTGCCGCGCCCCGCCGTTCCCACCTGTATGTTTCATGCCGAAGGTTCGCGTCACGATCTATAAGAACCGGCCCTTTCGTGCCCCTTACCAACATCGGCCAACGCGGGGCAAAACTTAATACAGCCGTGAGGGATAAAAGTTGGCAGGCTGGCGGATGATAACCCTTCTGCAAAACGAAGAAATCGACAACCGAAAACCGGCAACCGACCATCTTTTTTCATGCGTATCGCGCGCCGCTCAAACCTGATTTTCGCCGGCCTCATCGCCCTCATCGTGGGCGGGGGCCTGGCCGTGGTCGGAGCGCGGGCAGTGCCGGGCGGGGGGTGGCTGGGGCCGGCGGCGGCGGTGGTGGTGGGCGGGCTGGCGCTGCGTCGGCCCCTCCGCCGGTGGCGTGTGGCGCGGCGCGCGCTCCCCCCCGATGCCCGCGCCTGGCTCCACACGCACGTGCCTTTGTATCGCCACCTCGACGACGCGGGCCGGGCACGCTTCGAGCGCGACGTGCAGTTTTTCCTGAACGAACAA
>JAHEMB010000698.1 GCA_024643915.1 Rhodothermaceae bacterium
GGCGGAAGACAGCTACGTTGCTTACTGCGATCCCGACCCCTTTGCCCTCTTCAGCCACGACTTCTGGACCGCAACGATTCCTGCTGCTACTGATCAGGAGGCGACCCCTGAGCCAGAGACTACGCAAGGCAGCAAACTCCCGCCCGTGATCGTCAGCGATGGTGAAAACGGTACGGAAACCCGCACCTCCGTAGCCGACCTGGCCGTGATTACGCCGGGGCCGGAGACCGCAGCGGTGTCCACCGACTTCGAGATCGACAACGGCACGCCCCCGGCCCAGCCGCGCGTGTGTGCGCTGCTCGTCACCGGGTTTCCCGACAGAAGGCGGCTACAGCAAGAAGACGTCTCGTTCAGGGCCACGCGCATGCTCATGCAACAATACTTGACCCAGATGCCGGCAGGCCCGCGCATCCCCTCCGGGAACGTAGAGGTGCTCGATGATCCCACCAGAGAGCAGCTTGAGGCCAAACTGGCGTCGCTCAAGGACAAGTGTGATGCGTTCTACTTTTACTACCACGGCCATGGAGGCAAAGTGGGGCTGTATCTAAAAAGCTCAGGTAACCCCAATAAGTTTAAGAACATGTCCTACAGTACGCTGGCAGCCACTATCTACGGCGTAGGCGCAAAGGAAAACGCGGTGGTGCTGGACAACTGCAACGCTGGGGGGGCCGTAGCGAAGTTCAGAGCGGACGCCAACTACAAGAAGACCAATCTCACCTTGCTCACTTCGTCGTCGAAAGAAAATCTCTCCTATTCGCCCATAAAAAATAGCGAATCGGCTGACATTGCTTTCTATACGTACTCCCTCGTCGAAAGCGCCGCTCGTTTCAAAGCGAAAGCCGATGCGGATAAAGATGGTACAGTTACCCTCATAGAGGGACACAAATTTACGGAGAAGAGGAATCCAGTCATTACGCTTCCGGACTCTAGAAGATGGCGCCTCAATGAAAAGCAAGATCCGCAACTGTTGCAGAACCGTGTGCAGGAAAACGACGGCACGAAGACCTCTTTCAGCTTCCCGGAGGCAGGGGTGACGGTGATGTTGGGCAGCGGGCAGCAGGCCGGGAAGGCAGCCGTGGCGGCTGTGCGCGTGGAGGAGGTGGCGCCTCGTGGTGGGGCCGTGCCCGATGACCCCGACCTCCTCCAACTGGCCGACGGACGACACCGCACCGTCGAGATCATCGAGGAGAGCGATCCGGGCTTCTTCGTCGAACTCATCTTCAGGATGGACCCGGCGCTCGATTCGCTTACCACGACGGCGCTGCCCGGCCTCGCCTTCCGCATGGACACCACCGCCGCCTGGAGGCCCCAGGCCGCCACCGTGTGGAACCCCGAAGATAGCACCGTCACCGTGACCGGCGTCACCGCCTCCGGCGACTGGGCCTTCGCCCGGACCACCGGGGCCAGTGCCGTGGCGCTGGACGAACCGGACCTCCCGCGCGCCTTCGCCCTCCATGGCAACTACCCGAACCCGTTCAATCCGCAGACGGTGATCGCGTACGACCTCTCGCAGCCGGCCCAGGTGCGGCTGGCCGTCTACGACGTGCTGGGGCGGGAGGTGGCCCTCCTGATCGACCAGGGCCAGGCCGCCGGGCGCCACCGGGCCGTCTTCGACGCGGCGGCGCTGCCTGCGGGCGTGTACTTCTATCATCTCACGGCAGGCCCCGCCGACGCGACGCGGCGCATGGTGCTCGTCAAGTAAGGACAGCAAGGACCGCGCGGTGGAGGCGGCGCATCCGCCGGGTTGCCTCGCTCACAGACCTTCCTTCGCCAGCCGCTTCACCACGGAGAGGTAGAAATCGTTCGAGTCGAAGTCGCTGCGGGGGGTGTAGCGGAGGCCGACCTGCTGCGTGTGGTCGGCGTCGATGGTGCCGAGGTACGTGCCCCACTTCGCGCTCTCGACTGAGACGAAGCCGTCGTTTTCTCCTTCGCGGGCGTGGAGCACGGTGTTGTTGAGCAGCAAGACGGGGTTGAGCGGCACCCCGGTGCCCTTGCCCGCACGCCCAGCATAAGACCAGTAGCGGACGTCCGGGTGGTCCGGCACGGCGGGGTTGAAAACCTCGCAGACGTGCGCGGCCGTGAGTTCGGACACGGCGGTCAGCACGTCCGAGGTGCCCTCTTCAAGCGAGTTGGTGCCCATCCAGTTGACGAAGCCGGCGGCCCACGCCTGGAGCCGCTCCGGCTGCTCCTTCACCAGGTCCGCGATGCAGGAACCGTGGTGGGGCGAGGAGACGGTGACGACCGAGGCTACGACCGCGTGCATCCCGAGGGCGCTGACGAGGTAGCGCGCGTCCAGCCCGCCCATCGAGTGGGCGATGAGGTTCACCTTTGCCGCGCCCGTCTCTTCGAGGAGATGCGCCAGGCGCTGCTTCCACATTGCGCTGCGAACCTCGACGGTGTTGTAAGGCACCACGTTCGGCGCGTAGGCCCACACGCCATGGGCGCGCAGGTGCAGCGCCTCCTCGTGCAAGTGCCCGCCCCGCCGCAACGACGCCATCATCCCGAAACCGTGCATCAGCACGACGGGGAAGCGCGTTTTCACGAGCGGCGGCTGGGGGAACGGCTCCATCCCGGTAAGCCGCTTTAGGACCGAGTCGGCAAGCTTCATTCGTTCTTGGGACGCTTACGGAGTTCACCTCGATATAAGAGTCTCTAACAAGACCCCTCGCGGGCTGCGCGAGGCTGCACCAGCGCCTGCCGGTGTCACGCTGCTTCGACGGGCCGCCGGCCCGCCTACATCGCGTTTCTTGGCAGACGCCGATTCGCTCACGCTCGCCTTCACGGTTGGTTTTGTTAGGGATTTTTAGTT
>JAHEMB010000699.1:0-1697 GCA_024643915.1 Rhodothermaceae bacterium
TTCTCCGGAGGCTGCGCCTGGAGCGGGCGGGTCAGTTGCTGGCGGCAGGCGCGGGGACGGTGAGCGAGGTGGCCTACGCGGTGGGGTTCAACAGCCTGTCGCATTTCTCGAAGCGATTCCGCGCGCAGTTCGGCACGCTCCCCTCCGCCTACCGCGCTGCCACCGAGGCGGAGTCCTGAGGGCGGAGTCCTGCGGGCGTGTCGGCATGGCTTGATCCCTTGCCACGGGCTTGCTATTGTTAGGTGTTCAGAGCTTATCTAGAGGAGGCATGTGGCTACTTTCGTGAGAGGCGCAATACCAGCGAGGCGGCTATCGGCGACTCCGTGCGGTGGCAGCGTAGGCGTAGCCCTGTGCATCTTCGGGCTCTTGCTGGGGGCGACCGGCTTCGGCGTTGCGCCGGCGCGCGGCCAGCTGTCGCCCGAAAGCGCGGCGCTCCCCCGGACCCTCTCTCAGTATGCGCATCGGGCGTGGACCGTCAAGGATGGCCTGCCGCACAGCATGGTGCTGTCAATCACGCAGACGCAGGACGGCTATCTGTGGGTCGGCACGCGGGGTGGGCTGGCCCGGTTCGATGGCGCCCGCTTCACCGTTTTCAACACCCGCAACACGGAGGCCCTGCGTAGCAACGATATCCGTACGCTTTACGAGGACCCCGCGGGCACCCTCTGGATCGGCACCCTCGGCGGGGGCCTGACGCGTTACCAGGACGGGCACTTCACCACCTTCACGATTGCAGACGGCCTCCCCGGCGACGACATCGCCGCCCTCTCCGGCGACCCGCGCGCCGCCGGCACCCTCTGGGTTGGGACCACCGCCGGGCTGGGCCGCTACCGAGACGGCCACTTCGAGACGTTCAATACTTCGGACGGCCTGTCCTCGAACGATATACGGGCGCTCGCTTCAGATGCGCAGGGGGGGCTCTGGATCCTCACCCCGGGCGGCCTTCACCGCCACTACGCCGGGCGCTTCGAGGCCTTTCCGATGGCCGGTCCCCTGGCCTTGGACGGACGCGACGGGCGGCTCTGGCTGGCACGCGGGTACGGCCAGGTCCAGCAGTCTCCGCACCAACTCCTCTCCCTGAAGAACGGGCGCTTTCAACCCGATGAGTGGATCTCTGCCGGCGCCCTCTTTTCCGTGAACGCGCTGTATGAAGACGCGGCCGGGAGCCTCTGGGTGGGCACCTACGGCAGCGGGGTGGTCCGCTACCACGAAGGGACGCAGGATCGCTTCACGTCGAGCACCGGGCTGACCGACGACCGCGTGCAGGCCCTCTTCGAGGACCGGGCGGGCAACCTGTGGATCGGTACCATGAACGGCCTCAACCTGCTGCACCGGCAGGCCGCCTTTACCACCTACACCACCGAAGAGGGCCTGCCGGACGCTAATGTCCGCTCCATCGTCGAGGACGAGCGCGGGGGTCTCTGGATTGCCACAGCGGGCGGCCTGGCCTATCTCGCGCAGGGCCGCGTGACGGCCTACACCACGCGTGAAGGCCTGGCCGAGCCTTTCGTGCGCGCCCTCTGGATGGACCATGCCGGCGCCCTCTGGCTAAGCGGCCAGCGGACCCTCTTGCGCATGGCCGACGGCCAGTTCACACGGTACCGGCTGGAGGAGCAGGGCCTGCCCGGCAACATCCGCTCCATCGTCGAGGACCAGGACGGCCGGCTCTGGCTGGGCAGCTTCGGCGGCGGGCTGGT
>JAHEMB010000699.1:1707-2808 GCA_024643915.1 Rhodothermaceae bacterium
CGGGCCGACGGCCTCGTTCACGACAATATCACCGTGCTGCTGGTGGACCGGGGCAACCGGTTGTGGATCGGCACGATGGGCGGGCTGAATATGCTGGAGAAGGGCGTCCTCCGCAGCTTTACGCTCGATGACGGCCTCGCCAACACCTACGTGCGCAGCCTCTACGAAGACGCCGACGGCACACTCTGGATCGGCACCGTGGGCCAGGGCCTGGCCCGCTACCGGGACGGTCGCTTCGTTCTTTTTACGACAAAGGAAGGGCTCTACGACGACGGCATCTGGAGCATCCTCGAAGACGACCTGGGCCACCTCTGGATGAGCAGCGACCGGGGCATCTTCCGCGTGGCCAAGGCCGAGCTCGAAACCGTAGCGGCGGGCCGGCAACGCCAGCTTACCTCCATCAACTACGGCGTCTCGGACGGGATGAAAACGGCCGAGGCCAACGGCGCCGACAAGCCTTCGGGCTGGCGCACGCGCGACGGGCGGCTGTGGTTCGCCACCCAGCAGGGCGTCGTCGTCGTCGATCCAAACGACCTGCCGGCCGAGGTCACGACGCCCCTCATCGAGCAGGTAGCCAGCCAGGCAGCGGTCTTCCAACCAATGGAGGGGCAGGCGGTGGCGCTGGCCGCCTCACAACGGGATTTTGAGATCTACTTTACGGCGCCGGACTTCCGCAGGGCCGAGGAAATGCGCTTCCGCTACCGGCTGGCAGGCTACGAGGCAGCCTGGCACGAGGGCATACAGCGCCAGGCCACTTACACCAACATCCCACCCGGCCGCTACACCTTCGAGGTGCAGGCGGCGCGCCAGGGCGGGGGGTGGGAGCAAGCCCCCGGCGCCGCTATGAGCCTGCACATCGCCCCATACTTCTACGAGACCTGGTGGTTCTTGGGGCTGTGTGCGCTGGGCGGCATCGCCCTGCTGGCGGGGGGATATCAGTACCGGATCGGCCAGGTGCGTCGTCGCCAGCACGCGCTCGAGACGCAGGTGACCCAGCGCACGCGTGAGCTGCTTGCCGAGAAGGAGAAGACCGAGGCGATGGCCGAACGGCTGCGCGAGATGGACCAGGCCAAGAGCCGCTTCTTCGCCAACGTCTCCCAC
>JAHEMB010000700.1 GCA_024643915.1 Rhodothermaceae bacterium
ACGAGTTGGTGACGACGCGGATGCCGTACTCGAATTGGTGCGTGAGGGCGTAGTCGAAACCGCTCAACACGTCGATGAGGGCGACCGCAACGCCTGAACCGTAGCCGATGAGGTCGGCGCCGGGGGCAACGCCTTCATAGCGCCCGCCCGAGCGCGCGCCGGTGCCGCCGACGATACCGGCCACGTGCGTGCCGTGCCCGCCGCCCACGTCAGTGTGCGGCAGGTTTTCCACGGCCACGTAGGGCGCGAGCGTGGTGAAGTCGCGCAGGCTGCCATGCCCGGAGACGTTCTGGACGAGGTGCGACGGGTATTCGTGGTCGAGGTGTGTGCCGTCCACGCCCGAGTCGTTGATGACCACCGCGACGCCGCGCCCGCTCACGGGCAGGCCGCCGTTCATCTTCTGAAACTGGGCGTCCGTGCGAGCATCATCCACACCCGTGAGGGCCGTACCGCCTGCGTTCTCGTACTGAATCTCGGCGTTCGGCCAGAGGGAGCGCACGCCGTCCAACGCTGCGATGGCACTGACCTGGGCGGGCGTGGCCACAACGCCGGCCATGGGAAGTGAGGTGAGCGTGGCGCCGCGCACGCCGGTCGCGGCCAGCGCGTCGATCTGCGAAGTCGTCAGCGGCCCGTCCCCCTCGAACGTTACGATGACTTCGAGTTCGTCGGTGGGACCTGCGGCGTCGAGGGCGGCCTGCCGCCCCGGCCCAAACGTCACGTCCTGGGCGAAGAGACTGCCAGTAAGGAGAAGGCTAAAACAAAGGGCGGAAAGAGCGGCAAGAAGCCGGCGCGTGGCAGCACGCCGGGCAGTAACACATGCATTCATGGCTTGGTCCCAGAAACGTTGACTGATTTCGAGTGCGGTGGCCTGTGAGGGCAAGATCGCCAGGCCCGGGGTTTCCCCCTATCAGCGCACATCGGAAACCTGTGTCGGACAGGGAACCGGTGGCTTGTCGGTGTTTGTCCTACAAACATGAAAGCGGCCCCGGAGACACTTCCTTTCCGGGGCCGCTTCCATTCATCATCTTAATCGGCCGATGCCAGTCTAGCACCCTCACGTTTCACGCATCACGCCTCACTTCACCAGCGTCATCTGCCGCGTCACCACCTGACCGGCGGCTTCTAGGCGGTAGAGGTAGGTCCCGCTCGCCAGGTTCGCCGCGTCGAACTGCACCGCGTGCGTGCCCGCGCTCAGGTTCTGCCCGTCGAGGAGCACGCGCACCTGCTGGCCGAGGACGTTGTAGACGGTCAGGCGGGCCGCACCGGCCTCGGGGAGGGTGAAGCTCATGGCGGTTGACGGGTTGAAGGGGTTCGGATAGTTCTGGTCGAGGACGAACCCGCCCGGCGCTTCGATCTCATCGGTCACGAGGGAGCCGCCGCCGCCCTCCCCGCTGCCGCTGACGTCGGCGGCGGTGATGCCGGCGCGGTAGTGCTGGAAGGCCACATTGGCGCTCACGGCGTAGCGGGCGCGCGTCACCTTCTCGGCCGGGTTGAAGCGGGCCTTGATCTCGGGAAAGAGGTCGTACGGCCCCTGCTCCAGGCTGAAGTAGGCATTGAGCAGTCCCAGGTCGAGGGCGAGCTGCACGTAGCCTTCGAAGCCGGCTGGGATGGCGTTCTGGTCCTCAATTGTGATGGCCTCGCCATTGAAGCTCACCGTCACGTCGCCGCTGAAGCTGCGGGCGGCGCTCTGGAGGCCCAGGCTCTGGACGAGCGCGTAGGCGAGGTCGGTGCGCGAAACCGTGCCGTTCGGGTCGAAGCTGCTGCCGGCGGTCATCACGCCGTCGTCGTTCTGGTCGCCGTCCTTGAGGGCGGCGCCACGCACCACCACGGCCTCGGCGAAGGGCGCCCAGTTCGCGGTGCCGAACGTGTGGGAGCCGTCACGGGGGAGCGACTGGCGGATGCCCAGCCCCATCACGAGGTACTCGGCCAGCTCCTTGCGCTTGAGGTTGGCGTCGGGCTTGAAGGTACCGTCGGCAAAGCCATCGGCAAGGCGATTGTTGATGGCGGCCTGGATGGCGCCCGCCGCAGCGTGCCCGGCGATATCGTCGAGGCCGGTGAAGCCGTTGACGCGACTGAAGACCACCTCGCCGTTGACCTCCTCGGGGAGGGAAACGACATTCTGCCCCGTGCCGCTCTGGATGCCGCGAATTTCGAGCGTCCACGTCCCAGCCATCGGATTGCTGACGATCTCGGTGCGACTGAATTCGAGGGGGAAGAGCAGCGTGGTGCCGCTGAGGTATTCGGTCCCGTCGGGAGCGATGAGGACCGGGTAGATGGTGTTGCCCGTCTCACTCGCCACCCCGTCCGCCGTCAGGTTCACAGCGAGTGTGGCGAGGCCGGCGGGCACACCAATCTCCATCGTGTTGCCGTCGGCGGAGAGGGCAGGCTGCGGGTTGTAATCAATCGTGAAGTCGTCGCGCTCGATGCTGAGATCCACGTTGCTGTTGAACGTCCGGCGGGCATTGAGCGTGGCGCCGAAATCGGTGCGCAGCCCGAGGGCGCTCAGCATCGCCGCGTAGGCGTTGACGTAGCCCGTGCCGACCTCCCAGGTGGCGCGGCCCGGCATGTTCGTCGCCGACGCCTGCAAGATCTCTTTGATTTCGAGCGGGCTGAGCGTTGGGTTGGCCTCCAGCATGAGGGCAACGATGCCGGCCACGTGCGGGGTGGCCATTGAGGTGCCGCTGATCATCGTGTAGAAGGGCAGGAAAGCGGGCTCAATGGCGTCCACATCTGCGTCGCCGCCGTTGGCCGTCCCGTTGGTCGCGGCGCGGGTGGAGATGATGTCCACGCCGGGCGCGACGA
>JAHEMB010000054.1 GCA_024643915.1 Rhodothermaceae bacterium
CCACACGTTTCCCGGACGGGCGCGTGCAGGCCTTCGCCTTCTCCATGCCCCCCTTCCCCGAAGTCGTCGGCATCTGGGCAGAGGATATGCGCTTTGTGTTGAGTGAGATGGAGCAACTCAACGCCGCCGACCCCGGCGGGTTTTTCACAGGCCGCTTCGACCTCGCCCGCGTCGGCGCGGCAGGCCACTCGACGGGCGGCTCGGCTGCTGCCGAAGCCCTCGCCCTCGACGCCCGCTTCATAGCCGGCGCTAGCCTCGATGCGCCCCAGGTGGGCCAGGTGCTGACCCTCGGCCTCGACCAGCCTTTCCTGCTGTTCTTCGAAGACGATTCGAACTTTTTCGCCACGCAGATCCAGAGCGGGTTGCGAGCGGGCGGCTTCGAGGTGACGGTGGCCGGCGCCTCACACCAAAGCTTTACCGACATCCCGGTGTTGATTGAACTGGCCGGGGTCTCCCCCGCGCGGGCCGCCGCCAGCACCCGCCCCCCCGGTACCATCGACCCGGACCGCAACCTCGAAATTATCACCGCCTACTTGCGTGCCTTCTTCGACGAGCACCTGCGCGGGCAGCCCAGCGCGCTTCTGAACGGCGGCAGCGTCTACCCGGAAGCGACCGCCTCGCCCATCGGACCGAGTGCCACACTGCCGCCCGCCGGGCCTTACCTGGTACCACCCGTACCCGCCCCGATGTTCGTTCTGTGATGGATAACACGTTCGACGCCATCGTCATCGGCCTGGGGGCGGCAGGGAGCGCGGCGGCCTACCATCTTTCGCGACGCGGCGCGCGCGTGCTGGGCCTCGACCGCTTTGCCCCGCCGCACACGTGGGGCTCCTCGCACGGGCAGAGCCGCATCATCCGCCGCACCTATTTTGAGGGAGACGCCTACCTCCCCCTCCTCCAGCGCGCCTATGCATTGTGGCGAGACCTGGAGGAGGAAACGGGCGCGGAGCTGCTGCACGTGACGGGCGGGCTGATGATCGGTGCGGAAGACAGCGAGGTTTATGATGGCTCGCGGCAGAGTGCCGAGCGGTTCGGGATCGACCACGAGGTGCTGTCGGCGGAGGCGGTGCAACGACGCTTTCCTGCGTTCAATTTGCCCGAGGGGCACCACGCGCTGTGGGAGCCCGGCGCCGGCCTGCTCCGCCCCGAAACCTGCGTGCGCGCCCACCTCGGCGCCGCCCGCTACCGGGGTGCCAACCTCCACTTCGAGGAGCCGGCGACGGCCTGGCAACCGGAGGGAGAGGGCGTGCGCGTGACGACGGCGCGGGGCACCTACCGCGCCGCCCACCTCATGGTGTGTGCCGGAGGCTGGACCAACGATCTGTTGCCGGCCCTCAGCCTGCCCTTGGAAATCGAACGGCAGGTAAACGTGTGGATCGCCCCGCGCCCGCCCGCCGCACACTTCACCCCGGAGCGCTGCCCCATCTACATTTGGGAATATGCGCCGGACCGCGTCCTCTACGGCTTTCCCGACCTCGGCGAGGGAGCCAAGGCAGGCCTGCACCACGGCGGCGATCGAACCTCCCACCCCGACGCCCTCCGCCGCGAAGTGACCGAGGACGACCTCGCCGCCCTCCGCGCCCCGCTCCGCCGCCTCCTCCCCACCCTCGCCGGACCCGCCCGCCGCACCGCCATTTGCTTCTACACCCTGACCCCGGACGCGCATTATCTCATCGATCGGCACCCGGCGCACCGGTGCGTGCTCTTCGCCAGCCCCTGCTCCGGCCACGGCTTCAAAGCCTCCTGCGCCATCGGCGAGGCCCTCGCCGAGAAAGCGCTCGACGGCGCCTCCGGACTGGACCTCAGCCCCTTCTGCGCCACGCGCTTGGGCGGCGTGAAACGTGATGCGTGAGGGTGCTCGCCTTCGACTTTTCCCTTCTCGCTCCCGACTTTCCGCTCCCCGATTCTCACGATACCTCGTGATTCGACCAGTGAGGATGTCTACCGTAACCTTCCACGGGGCACTCTCACACATCACGCTCCACGTTTTACCCTCCATGTTTTACAAGAATCGACCCACTTCGCCGTGATTTCGCCAAACAAAGCCACCACTCGGCAGTCAAAGGTTGCGTATTTTTGATGTTCGGCCTTACGAGGCTGCGAGGAGTTCTTCTCATCAACAGGACGCGCCGGATGGAACTGATCATTCCAAAAGAAAGAACCGAAGAGCTAGAGACCCAGGGCAAGGCCGAGGTGCTCCGCGAGTTGGAGCCCCTCGTAGACGTTTTGATGGAGGACCACCTGAAGAAACGCCGCCTTTGGTTTTCGAGCGATTTCCTGCCGGCCGACGAGCAAAACGACGAGGATGACGAGCGCTTTCTCAAAAAGCTGCGCGAGCGGGCACGGGGGATGACCGACGCCACGCGCGTGGCCGTGGCGCTCAACCTGCTCACCGAAGAGGGCCTGCCCCACTTCCACCGCCTGCTCTCCAATTACCTCGGCAACGACAGTGCCTGGCAGAAGTGGAACTTCATGTGGACCGCCGAGGAAGACCGCCACGGCGTTATCATCCACGACTACGCCCGCGACGCCCGCCTCTTCAAGGCCCGCCACGTCGAGATGATGCAGTATGCCTACCAGGAGGCCGGCTTTACGCCTGCCTGGGACAGGGACCCGTACCGCGTCTTCGTCTATACCACCCTCCAAGAGCGCGCCACACAGTATTCCCATCAGAATACCGGCAAGCTAGCAGGCGAATATGAGCCGCTCATCAAGAAAATCCTGATGCAGGTGGCCGCCGACGAGGCGAAGCACTTCAACTTCTACCGCAAAGTCTTCAAGGCCATCCTCGAAATCGATCCCAATCGCGCGCTCCAATCGGCGCTCGCCGTCATGCCCAGCATCGAGATGCCGGGAGTGTCCATGCCCGACTTCAAGGAGATGGCCGACGTGGTCCGCCGCGCCGGCATCTACGGGCCGTGGGACTACAAGCAGATCGTCGAGGAAGCCATTGAGTTCTGGAACCTCGAAGTGCTCGACGGCCTCAACGAGGCTGGGCGTAAGGCGCAGGAGAAAATCCTGGCGATCCCGGACCGCCTGAAGAAAGTGGCCGAATACGTCGAGCGCCGCACCGCCCGCAAGAGCTTCTCGTTCGACTTCATCTACGGCCGCGTCTTCGCGATGGAGTAGCACCTGGGCGCGGCTTTTTTCACAGCCTCGGCCGGCTCGGTCGGGGCTTTTTTATTGCGAAGGATTCATCGTTGATCGCCTGCCGCTGCCCTAATTTTTTCGCCGAAACCACGGACTCCCGACGAAATAGATGAAAGACTACCTCGAAGCGCAACTCCGCGAGGTGCTGGCCGCGATGGAAGGCGTCCCCGCCGATTTCCAGCCGGAGTTCGAGACGCCTAGCAACCCCGACCATGGCGACCTGGCCACCAACGCGGCGCTGCAACTCGCCCGCCCCCTCCGCCGCAATCCCCGGCAAATCGCCGAGGAGATCGCCACACGTCTGCGCGAGAAACCCCTCGATCCGAAGAAGATCACCGACGTGGAGATCGCCGGGCCGGGCTTCCTCAACTTCCGCTTCGCCGAGCACTTTCTGACGCAGGAACTGGCCGGCCTCCTCGCAGCCGGTGAGGCTTACGGGCGCACGGACGGGGGGCAGGGCAAAACCGCCATCGTCGAGTACGTTAGCGCCAACCCGACGGGGCCGCTGACGGTGGGTCATGGCCGCAACGCCGTTCTAGGCGACACCATTGCCAACCTGCTCGACTGGACTGGCTACGCCGTCACGCGCGAGTATTATTTCAACGATGCCGGGCGGCAGATGCGCATCCTGGGCGAGAGCGTCTGCGCCCGTTACCAGGCCCTCGTCGACCCAGCCCTGCCCACGAAAAAGATCAAGGTGGGCGAGGGCGAATTTGCAGAAGTGCCCGAGACCTTCCCCGAGGACGGCTACCTGGGCGACTACATCCACGACATCGCCCGCCGCCTCTACGACGCGCACGGCGACGCCCTCGGCGACGACGTAAAGCCCTTCAAGGAGGCCGCCGAGAAAGCCATCTTCGCCGACATCAAGGCGACGATGCAGCGGCTCGGCATTCGGATGGACACGTATTTCAACGAGCACTCGCTGTACGAGAAAGACGACGTGTGGAAAACGCTCGACCGGCTGCGCGAGGCGGGCTTCGTCTACGACAAGGACGGCGCCGTGTGGTTCGAGACGACGAAATTCGGCAAGGAGCAGGACACCGTCCTCGTCAAGAGTAGCGGCGAGCCCACCTACCGCCTCCCGGACATCGCCTACCACGCCGACAAGCTGGCGCGCGGCTTCGATAAGATCGTGGACGTCTTCGGCGCCGACCACATCGCCACCTACCCGGACGTCGTCTCCGGCGTGGAGGTGCTCGGCTACGACGCATCAAGAATCGATGTGGTCATCTACCAATTCGTCACCCTCGTGCGCGGCGGCGAGCCCGTCAAGATGAGCACGCGCAAGGCCACCTACGTCACCCTCGACGAGCTGATGGACGAGGTGGGCGAGGACGTCACCCGCTTCTTCTTCCTCATGCGCGCCCCCCAGACGCACCTCGAATTCGATCTCGATCTGGCGAAAGAGGCGAGCGACAAGAACCCTGTTTTCTATCTCCAGTACGCCCACGCCCGCATCTGCTCGATCCTCCGCAAGGCTGAGGAGGTGGGTTTCACCTTCGGCGAGGCGCCGGATCTGGATCTGCTGACGCATGAGGCCGAGACGGTCCTGATGAAAGAGCTTTTCCGTTTCCCCGAGGTGGTGCAACAGGCGGCGAAGGCCAGAGAGCCACACCGCCTCGCCACCTACCTGCGCGACGTGGCAACGGCCTTCAGCGGCTTCTACCGCGACTGCCGCATCGTCGGCGAGGAACGTGCCCTGGCCACCGCCCGGATGCACCTCGCTCACGCCGCCCGGCTCGTCCTGCACAATGGGTTGACGGTCCTGGGGATTTCATCCCCTGAGCAGATGTGAGAGAAAGCGGTTAGCGGTCAGTGGTCAGCTTTTTTATCTCGAGGCGCAACTTCATGCAATCAAGCAAGAATGAAGGGGGTGCCATGAAAGAATTCAGGGGTCTGAAGGTTTGGGGGAAAGCGCATCGGGTTACGCTTGATGTATACCGCGCGACTGCGGATTTTCCGCGTAAGGAGATCTATGGGCTGACGAGTCAGGTGCGGCGTAGCGTTGTCTCCATTGCGACGAATATCGCAGAGGGTTGTGGTCGCCAAAGCGATGCCGACTTTGCGCGCTTCTTGCAAATGGCGATGGGTTCAGCCAGCGAGATCGAATATCAGGTGCTGCTGGCGCGTGAGCTCCAGTATCTTGATGAGACCGCTTATAGAGCCCTCGCGGACGACATCCAGGAAGTGAAGCGTATACTAAGCGCCTTCCTCAAAAAGCTGACCGCTGATAGCTGATCGCTTAATGAAAGTAGCCTTCCAGGGAGAAATTGGCGCCTTCAGCGAGGAGGCGGTGCTGGCCCTCTACGAGGCCGCCGAGTTGGCGCCGCGCCCGTCGTTCGAGGCCGTCTTTGAGGCGGTGGAAACGGGGACAGTGGCGCGCGGGGTAGTACCCATCGAGAACTCGCTCTTCGGCAGCGTCCACGTCAACTACGACCTGCTGCGGACGCACGACGTAGGTATCGTCGCCGAAGTGAACCTGCGTATCCGGCACCATCTGATGGCACCGCACGGTGTGGAAATGGCCGACGTGCGGCGCGTCTACTCGCACCCGCAGGCGCTCGGGCAGTGCGCTGCGTTCCTGCGCGAGCGTCTGCCCCACGCCGAGGCCGTCTCCGCCTACGACACCGCCGGGGCGGCCAAGATGGTCGCTGAAAGGCAGGAAAACGGCGCCGCCGCCATTGCCAGCGAGCGCGCCGCCGCCGAGTACGGGCTGGCCGTGCTGGCCGCCGGGGTGGAGAGCAACCACCAAAATTACACCCGCTTCCTCGCTCTCGCCCGTGCCGAAGAGGCGGAAGAGGAGCCGGCCCACACCGGGCAGCGGAAAACCTCCATCGTCTACGCAATGCGGCAGAACGTGCCAGGGGCGCTCTTCAAGAGCCTTGCTGTCTTCGCCCTTCGCGAGATCGACCTCTACAAGATCGAGAGCCGCCCCCTCGTGGGCAGCCCCGGCGCCTACCTCTTCTATCTCGACTTCGAAGGCCACCGCGACGACGACCCCGTCCGCCGCGCCCTCGACCACCTCGGCGAGATCGCTTCGACCCTGAAAATCCTCGGCTCCTATCCGAAAGGGCGGGTGGTGGAATAGGCGTGGCTTCCCACACGTCGGGAAAAGAACCCACCAGCATTGGCCTGGCAGCTTGGGCCACGTTTCTCTTCGTTAGAACTCCACTCGGCACAGCCTCCCTACCACACCGATTGCCTGGAACGGGAGGAATGTGCGACGAGATAAGGGCAGTGGTTTCTCCAGGGGTTCTGCTGCCCTTTTCTATTTACCTTGCAGGCAACCGAGTCCCCTTGGTTAATTTCATTCGCTCTATTGTATCATAGTGCCCGCGTTCGCTCACTGTGGAGAGGATCTACAATGGTGGAGCATCCTTTTGCGCAACGATTGATCTTCTTAGTTCTTTTCATCCTGATGCTACCGGGCGTGGCGGCAGCGCAGGCGATCCCGCCAAATATCCCGGACACGCCGGGTGAGTCGCCCATGGACCGGGAGAAGGAGCGGTTGCGGGAGCGGCACCTCGGCACAACCAGCCGGCTCTTCGCCCTCGGCGAAGTCGGCTACACGTTCGCGGCGGCGAGATTCCCCGCCATGGCGCAGATGTCTCTGGGGGGCGGCTACCAGATCGAAGGGCACACCGTTCTTTACGCGTCCGTCGCCTCCTGGGCGACTGAGACAGCAAGCGATGGGGTCGGGTTTACGAGCACGCAGTCCGTCGTCGCCGTCGCGCTCGGGCTGGACGTGGGGATGGACCGGCTGACCACGTCGCTTTTCCTGGCGCAGCACGGCGCCCTCGGCCTCACGGTGGGCGTCCTGGATGCGGACCAGGACTATTTTTTCGCTGAAGTGACGCCAAAATTCATTCTCCGTCTCAACCATTTGTGGAGCGCCCCGCTCGGCGTCAAGTTCGGGACGGCGCTCGTCAGCAGCGAGACGGTGCTGCCGTACATGGGCCTCAGCGTTGGCATTCGCCGCCACGTCGGGCAGCGCGAAAAGCTGGAGTAAGAACGGCGCCGACACCACGAAAGATGCCGCTGGGCGCTCTATGCATAACCTCGTCGGCCTAACCCTGAGTCTGGAGAACAAAATCCAAATTCCAAAGGTTGCTCAAATGCGTTTGGAGCTTGGAATTTGCGTCTTTCCCCCCTATCTCCCCATCTCGGCGAAACCGCCGGTGAGGAAGGGATTGTGCTGAAGCTCTCGCCCCACGGTGGTGACAGGGCCGTGGCCGGGGTACACCTGCGTCACCTCGCCGAGGGGTGCGAGCTTATTGAAGATGGAGCGCATGAGCGTGGGGAGCGAGCCTTCCCACAGGTCCGTACGCCCAATGGAGCCCTGAAAGAGCACGTCGCCTGCGAGGACGTAGCCGCCGTCGGCGTCGTGGAAGCAGACCGAGCCGGGCGAATGACCGGGCGTGTGCAGCACCGCCCACGTCGCCCCGCCGAAGGCCACCGTGTCGCCCTCGTTGAGGAAGCTTACAGGCTCCGGCGGCAACCTCAGGTCGATGCCGAACATCTCGGCCTGCTCCTTGCCGTGCCGCAGCAGGGGCAGATCGGCGCGGTGGAGTTGCCACCCCATCCCGAAGTGCTCTGCAAAGAACGCGCAACCGAAGATGTGGTCGATGTGGGCGTGCGTGAGCAGCAGGTGCCGCACCTTCAGGTCGTGCTTTTCGAGGTAGTCGAGGACGGCCTGCTGCTCCACTGGCACCACGCAAGAGGGATCGACGATCACCGCCTCGCCTTCATGGTAGGCCACGTAGCAGTTCGTCTGAAAAGGGTTGAACGTGAAGCTTTTTATCGTCAAGGGTCAGTTGTCCGTGGTCCGTGGTCCAGGTTAACGCCGCCTCATACGCCGCCCCACGCGCCAGGCTCCGATGGATTGAAACGATAAGACGAAGAAGCGAAGAGACGAAGCAGTCTTTTCCCTCCTCCATTCCTCCTTTCGTCGTCTCGGCGTTTACTTGCGTCAGTCGCGTTTTATGCGTCAATCGGCTGTGCCTCGTGTCGCGCTCGTGTCCTCGATTCGTCGTTTCCCCAACGCGTCCGTATCTTCCGCCACGAACCTCGCCCCGAAGGAAAAGTTAGACGAGCGGCTGCCTCGCTCCTTCCGTCACCCCGATGAAACGTCTCCACCGCCTCATCTTGCGCGCCCTCCCTGGGCCTTTCCTGGGATGGTTGGGGACACTCATGTTCCTGCTGCTAATGCAGTTCCTCATCAAGTACCTCCCTGAGATCGTGGGGAAGGGACTGCCGAAGACGGTGATTCTGGAGTTGATGGCGTACAACCTCGCCTACATGGTGGTGCTGGCGGTGCCCATGTCGGTCCTGATCGCCTCCCTCATGACATTCGGGCAACTCGCCGAGACCAACGCCTACGCGGTCATGAAAAGCTCGGGCATCTCCCTGCCGCAGCTCCTCTGGCCCGCCCTCATCGTCGGGCTGCTGCTGACGGGGGGCATGACGTACTTCAACAACGAGGTGCTGCCCGAGGCCAACTTCCGCGCCAAGAACCTGTGGCAGGACATCCGCCGCAAGAAACCGGGCTTTGAGCTACAGGAGGGCGTTTTCTACGAGGGTCTGAACGATTACGCTATCCTCGTACAGCGCCTGCCGCCCGAGTCGAACGAGTTGGTCGACGTCACGATCTACGATTACAGTGAAGGCGCTTCACGCCGGGCCGACATCAAGGCTGAACGCGGGATTCTGACGACGAGCGCCGACGGCGGTCAGGTGGAGCTGGTGCTCGAGCGCGGCGAGGTACACCGCAGGCTGGCCGCCGCCGGACTCGGCGAGGGCGAACGCTACGAACTCCTCCGCTTCGGCCGCTACCGCCTCGCCTTCGACCTGTCCGACTTCGCTTTTGAGCGGAGCGACCCCACCACCGGCTACCGCTCCGACCGCACCATGCGCACCATCGACATGGCCCGCGTCGTCGATTCGCTCGAAATGAGCCTGGGGGAGAAGCGGGCGACGCTGCGCGAGACGATGCGCGCAATGGGCGTGGACTCGCTCCGGATGACGGAGGAGTTGCTGCTGACGCGGGACCTGGCGCCGTGGGACACCGTTGGGGTGCGCACCACCGCCTCGACCCGCCGCGCCCTCGCCGGCCTCGATGCCCGGCAGCGGAGCGGCGTCTTTGACCGCGCCCTCCAGAACGCCCGCATGGCCCGTGCCCGCCTCGACGACACGCGCCGCACCATCGAATGGGAAAACCAGCGGGCCGACCGGTACCGCGTTGAGATCTACAAGAAATACTCGATTGCCCTGGCCTGCCTCATCTTCGTCCTTATCGGAGCGCCGCTCGGGCTGAGTATCCGGCGCGGCGGGTTGGGCACGGCGGGCGCCCTCGCCATCGGGATTTTCCTCTTTTATTGGGTCACCCTCGTGCAGGGCGAGAAGCTGGCCGACCGGGGCCTGCTGCCGCCGTGGGTGGGTATGTGGGGCGCCAACATCGTCATGGCCCTCGGTGGCCTCTGGCTCGTCCTCTACGTCACGCTCGACCTGCGCGCCACGCCCCCCCTCCGCCGCCGCCTGGCCCAGCGTCTGGCCAATTGGTTCCCCGCTCGCCGCCGAAGCGACGGGGTGGCGGGAGACGGGTTCCGGGTTTCGGGTTCGCCCGCTACGCCGCCGTCGGTGGAGGTGACTGAGGCGGAATCATAACACTCTTCATTCCGCATTCTTCTCACATTTACCTGTGGTCAATCTTCGATTTCGCACTCTGCATCTTGCTCTACCTCGTCCCTACCCCCATCGGCAACCTCGAAGACATCACCCTGCGGGCGCTGCGGGTGTTGAAGGAAGTGGACCTGATCGCCTGCGAGGACACGCGCACCTCCGGCATCCTGCTGACGCATTTCGGCATCGAGACGCCGCGCACGAGCTACCACGATCACAACGAAGCGCGCAAAGCGCCCCAGCTCATTGCGCGGATGCAGGCGGGCGAGCAGATCGCGCTCATCTCCGACGCGGGCTCCCCCGGCATCTCCGACCCCGGCTTCTACCTCGTCCGCGAATGCATGCGCCACGAGATCCCCGTCGAGGTCCTGCCCGGCGCGACGGCCTTCGTCCCGGCCCTCACCGCCAGCGCCCTCCCCTCCGACCGGTTCGTCTTCGAGGGCTTCCTGCCGCAGAAGAAAGGCCGGCAGACGCGCCTGCGCGAGCTGGCCGAGGAGCCGCGCACGATGGTTTTCTACGAGTCGCCGCACCGGCTGGTAAAAGCCCTTGGCCAGTTCATCGAGCACTTCGGCGCGGACCGCCCCGCCGCCGTGGCACGCGAGTTGACGAAGAAGTTCGAGGAGGTGCAGCGCGGAACGCTCGAAGAACTGCAAACGTATTTCGGCGGGCAGCCGAAGGTGCGGGGCGAGATCGTCCTCGTCGTCGGCGGGAAAGCGTGAGGATGAACCGACGACAGGACGAGCCGACGTGGCTTCTTCCTGAAATCATCCATTCGTCCTTTCTCGATTTAACCTCTTCAAACATGGCGCATCGCGTGGGACAAACGTGCTGGCTGCTGGTGCTCGTAACCCTGCTCCTGGCCGGGCCGGCGTGTGGACAGACGCAGGAGAACGAGGCGGCGGAGGCGCTGACGAAGACGGAGCAGCGGGTGGAGGAGATCGTGGCGCAGGATGGGGTGCATGTGGTGCATTTCTGGGCGCCCTGGTGCCACAATTCGAACGCGGAGTTTCGCAAGGGCTGGGATGCGGTGATCGAGGAAGAAGAGGACGTGACCTTCACCTTCGTCACCGTATTTAACGACGGCGAGACGGGCGCGGCGACGTTGAAGCAGTACAATATCCCCGACCGCGTGGAGGTGCTGGCGCAGCCGGATTACGGGCCGAGCGACGACAAGAGCCAGCGCCGCCGCAGCTTCCTCGGCTTACCGATTACCTGGACACCGACCACCTGGATCTACCTTGATGGGCGGCTGGCGTACGCCTAC